>CAZGYO010000007.1:0-17936 GCA_964530455.1 uncultured Victivallales bacterium | reverse complement strand
TCGAAGACTGTCCAGTACTGACCCCGAGCAAACGGGGTTTGCTGAATATGTACACCCCGTGCGGCCACGGAGGGTTTTGAAACGGGCTCCCGGGATAATTGAATTAGGCGATGCGGGCGCGTAGGAGCACGAAATAGGCCAAGAGTACGGCTCCCATGATCCACATCAGGGGGCTGACGTCGCGACGCCGTCCTGAAAATGCCTTTACGATCGGGTATGCGATAAAGCCCAGGGCCAATCCGTCGGCGATCGAGAAGGACAAGGGAATGCCGATAACGACCATGAACGCCGGGATGGCCTCGCTGTAATCCTCCCATTTAATACCGGTTGCCTGCCTCAGCATCATGGAGCCGACCACGACCAGAGCGGGCGCGGTAATGGGCGCATAGCTTCCGATCATTCCGACCAGGGGGCTGAAGAAGATCGTCAACAAAAACAGGCCGGCCACAGTATAGGCGGTCCATCCAGTGCGTCCGCCCTGTTCCACCCCGGCCGCGCTTTCGATGAAGCTGGTTACGGTGCTGGTCCCCAGCGTAGCGCCGATCACGGTGCCGGCCGCATCGGACAGCATTGCTTTCTCGGCGCGAGGAAGGCGGCCGTCTTTCATGAAACCTGCCTGTTCGCAGACGCCGACCAGCGTGCCCATCGTATCGAAAACATCCATGAACAGAAAGACGATTACATAAGGCAACATAGCCAGCGTGAATGCGGCGCCGATGTTCAGTTTGAAGAGAGTCGGCGCGATCGCGGGTGGCGCCGCGACAAGGCGCGTGGTTATTTCGAACCGGTTCGCCAGCATTGATTTGGCTATTATCGGAGAGGCTGCCAAATGTTCAGGTAGCAGTGGCAGCGCCAGGCGCATCCCGACGGACAGCAGCGCGCCGCCCAGAATGCCCCAGAGCAGTGCGCCGCGGACGCGCCGCGTTTGCAGGACGGCCGTCAGGCTCAATCCGAAAAAAAAGACGATCAAGTCCGGCGATGCAAAATGCGGGTTCAACTTGACCAATGTGCCCGGATTGGCCTGGATCAATCCGGCGTTCTGCAATCCGATAAACGCGATGAACAAGCCGATGCCCGCCGCAATGCCTTTTTGCATGCTGGGACTCAAGGCATCCATCAGGTGTTTGCGGAATCCGATCAGAGAAAGAATCAGGAACAGAACGCCGGAGACGAAGACGACACCCAGCGCCACCTGCCAGGCGCTTGTCTGTCCGCTTTGCACGACTGCCAGCGTCCCGGCCGCCGGCAGAACCGTGAACACGAAGAAAAAATTCTGGCCCATGCCCGGCGCCTGGGCGATGGGGTAACGGGCCAGCCATCCCATCAATGCCGTGGCGATGGCGGCGGACAGACAGGTGGCCATCATGACGGCCTGGAAATCCATGCCGGTTTCAAACCCGAACATGCTTCCCGACAGCACAGCCGGTTGCACGAAGACGATATATGCCATCGCAAGAAACGTGGTCAGTCCGGCCGAAATCTCCCTGCGGATACTCGGCCCGCTCCCTATGAAAGTGTTTTCGCCCGCAGTATCTGATTTGTTCATAAGCGTCGTTTTGTGTCCTCGTTCTTTTGCGGTTCCTGATTATTCTGATAATCGTTGAGTTCTTTTTTCGCCCATGCGCGGTAGCGGCTGTCGGGCGGAGCGTTTGCGAGGATTTCGGAAAGAATGCGTCGGGCGTCGTGTTTTGAATTATTTTTAGCGATATTATATTCGGCGAAAAGGCGGTCGCATTTATTCAATAATCCAGAATAAATTTTGCCTTTTTTTTCGAGCAGCAAAGAGTTGTCCAGGCTGGGGTCGAAAAAAGAGGCTAAATCACAGATAGAGGAAAATCTTTCGCATTCTTGGAGATTTTTCAATGAAGGCGTTGTGTCTATTTCTTTAATTTTTTCTTTTATTTCCTCTCTTATCTGTCCGGAGATTGAGAGAATGGTTTTTCTAAGTGTTTTTGCCCGGGCTGGCGGTGTTTTTGAGATTTCCTTTACAAGGTTTGTCAGGTTTTTTTGATCCTTTGTATTTTTTTTCCAAATTAAGAACAAGTCAAGTATTTTTCCAGCGCTGTTCAGCGTGTTTTTGATTTTCGCGCTTTCTTTTTTGAATATGCCGTAATTATCAAGGTCTGATCTGGAGTTGTTTTCCGGTATTTGTTCATCAATTTGCTGTAGCGCCTTTTTAAATTTTTGAATTGATGAAGGGGAGTTTGCGAAATTATCATCCGTCATATTTTCATTTAAAGAATTGATTTTTTCCCCGACCTTAGCGATCTCAAGATGTTTTTGGCATATAGCGAGCAATCCCTTCATTTCTGCTTTCTGGCTTTGCTCCGTCAGGCGGCCTAGAATAATAACTGCCTCTTCCCAATCTTCTTTCTGCCAAGCTTGATTAAGGAGAGTGAATTTAGAGAAGAAAGCGGACAATGAATTTAGTTTTTTGCGGAGGTTCGCGAATTTTCCCGAATAAGTTTTATTTATTGGACGAAGCGATAAATTTTCGATATCCCCGAGAGCTTCTTTTAATTCTGCTTCAGCCGCGTTGAAATACGCAAGGTAGCTATTCATTGTCAGATGCGGATTTTCTGAATTCAGCAAGTCTTTGATAAATTTATTGTCAGCTAATCTTTCTTCATATAGCAAGAGCCGGCTGTGATGGAAGTTAAATATCAAGAGCGCGCGATTAAGCAGCCGTATATTTGAATATTCTTGCTGTTTGGAATCCGGGATTGATTCCGCGATTGCCATTGCCTTGAAAATATTGCCGGAAGCAATAGCCTTTGAGATTTCGGCAGACAAATGACTTTGATCCGGCTTCTTTTCTTCTTTCTGTTTCGCTGAACCGAGGAATAAAGACAGAGAAAGATAGACCGCCGCGACAAAAAGTATTAAGATGCATATATTTAATATTTTTCCGGGATCTAAAGCCGCCTGTTGAGCTGTTTGATTTACGTTTCTCAGAAAGCTCAATGAACAGTCCTTATACCTGTATCTTTCCGAAGTATCGGCGATTGTTTTATCCAGCATTGGAGCCGCGCCTGAGTAGAGATCTTTTGAAAGTGGATCCAATAATACGTCATCATCAGCCACGTTTAAACGCAGGATAACTCTGCCCTCAGTGCTGAAAGGCAATATCAGATCCGCGCCGGAAATTTTGTCCCCCACGCTATAATATCCCGGTTTGAGCGGAATTTTCGCGATTAATTCATCCGATTTTTTTACTGTCATAGTAAACACAGGCTTAATGTCTTGTCCGGTCGTTTCTATAATCAGAGAACAATTTCCGAAGAACACTTTTTCGCCGGGCTTGAGATTCCGGAACAGAGCATTTTGTCCGTTCTTCAATTTGGGCGGGTTGCCTTTTGTCGGGCTCGAAAGAAAAAAACTGTCATCTTCATAGAAAATGACTACATGAGTAGCTTCTATATTTTTCAATTCGTTTTCATTTGCGAATTTCGCGAGGGGCACATCGCAAAGCTCGGATATGCCAATAGATATATGTGTATTGTTTTCCGCGTGGAGCGGGATTGTTGTCAATAACCTGTCAGGTTCCAGGTAAATTTTTAATCTTGTTTCCATAGATCAACTTTTACTCATCATTTGTTTTCTTGAGCCCTGCTTTTGTGTTCAGCGCCCATTCTTTAAAAGAGAGTTCGTTTTCATGTGATGCGGTAGAAAGCAAATCGTCGAGAATTTTCTGCGCCATTTCTTCATCACCGATTTTAATGTACTGCGTGACCTCGCTCTTCATTTGCTCGAGTTTATCTACTCTTGCCTGAAACGCGATTTTCGCGTCTTCAAAGAGTTTGTTTGCGCTTTCGTAGATCAAACCGCCGCTGTTGCAGAGGGCAAGGGTTGACAACGCCTTCTGGAAAGCTTTTACGGAATTTGCGATATCATTCGGGTTATTGTTCGCGGAAATCCAGAGCTGTTTTGCCCGGGTGTAATGTTCCTCTGTTTTCTTTATAAATTCATAATTATCGGCGAAATCGGAACTATTGATTAATGGTCTCATGTAAAGAGTTGTGGAGAAAGGCTTTTTGACAGAGATAAAGTTTCTGCAATTTTTGCATATCAAAGCGGAATGGCTTGATTCCTGTCCTGTCCATCCGGATATATATACGAATCTCCAATCGTTGCTGTAGAAGATCGAAGCCGTCCCCTTTTTCCCGTCGCCGAAAGATATGTTGAAAGTCAGCGCATTAATTTTTGATATTTTGTCGGGCTTGGTTGAAGTAACCTTGACTGATGAGCTGATGCCGTATCTCGATACAAGATTTGTGAGGAGAATGGAGTTTTGCGATTGGTTTTTATCCAAAGGTATAAAGGGATATTTTTCATCTTTTTGAGAGTCCATGATTATAAAAGATCCGTCGGGATGGAGAAAACGGAATGAATTTCCCGTTTTTTTGAATTTCCAATCTGCCGGTGATATTATTTCGAGTAGTTCGGAGTCAAGTCTTGTGGCCGAGGCTTTCCCTGGTTTCAGCGAGCTGTCTTTTTCTATTTTTAGATATGAGAGAACGGCGACACAGATGACCAGGATAAAAAAGAACAGGACTTTCAGAGCCGGGGCTTTGTTTTTATTTTCGTTTATTGTGTTCATCTCAGAATCCTGAAAAAGCTTCGATGATAGGTTTGGCCATAGGAGCAAGTAAAACGATGAATATACCCGGCAGAATCAGAAATAACAATGGAAAGGTTATTTTAACTACAGTTTTCTGGGCTTCAGTTTCGGCCGAAAGGATGCGTTTTTTTCTTATCTCCGCAACAGTATCAGCGAGCATTTCGGAGATGCTTGTTCCCATTTCCATTGCCTGAGACAAAGAGATGAACACAGAGCTTACTTCAGGCAAATTGATTCTGTGCGATATATTTGTGAGGGCTTCTGTAGCCGGGATTCCGAGTTTGATTTCGCGGAGAAAAATATTGAATTCGTCTTTAACCGGACCCGGCAGATATATTTCGACCAGATAATGGATAGATTTCTGAAAATCAAGGCCGGCATCCGCGGCGATCTTCAATATATCCAGTCCGCCGGGCAACTGCCTTAGAAACAACTCCCTCCTTTTCCTTGCCTTTTCCCTCAGGGCGGCTCCAGGATAGAAATACAGCAGGAAACAGAACAGAATTACGCACAGGAATGACAATTCCGGGTCAAATGGCAATAGCATCGACACCGGCAGTGCGAAAATCGCAAACAAGGCAGGGATAAGTATTTTCAGGGCATAAATCTCGCAGGGATTAAGTCCCGCGAAGTTTCCGGCAGAAAGAAGCAGCCGTTTATATTGGAGAATTTCTTTTGCCAGGGAAGGGGCATCCTGATGCTTTGCTATAAGTGAGGCGAGCGGGTTGATGATTTCCTTGAGCAAAAGGATCAAGGGAGAATTACTTTCAGACTCGAAATCATGGATTTGAGATGCTGAGACCGCGGAATATTTGCTAAAAATGACGTAGAAGAACAGTGTTACAGAGATAGCGGCAACTGTTGTTATAAACAATTCATTCATAGTTAATTGTCACACCTTTATGCTGACTATTTTATTTATCCAGATGTATGCCGCCAACTGCATTATAAATACAGTTACGACTGAAGCTATGCCTATTGATGAGGAAAGAAATTCGAGCATTTCTGTTTTTCGTATCAGGGTCATGATCAGAATTATTGCAAAAGGCAGGATGGTCATTACAAGCGCCTGCATTCGCCCTTCTGCGGTGAGAGCGGAGACTTCTCTCTGAAAGAGATATCTTTCCCGGATCAATTTTGCGAGGTTTTGGAAATTCAGCGATAAATTACCACCGTGTTTGAGGGAGAGTTCGGCGGAGATAGCGGTGAGGCGGGCGTCCATAAGGCCTGTTCTATCGGCAAAATTATTAAGAGCTTCGCTCAGGCTTTTTCCGATTTTGCATTCGTAGAGTACTATTTTGAATTCTTGTGCGGAGCTGTCCGGGAGCCGTTCGATATTTCTTTCTATTGCCTGCAGGAGGGTAAGGCCTGCCCTGATGGAGTTTGCGAGCATCTCAAGAGTCGGAGGCAGTTCTTCGTTCAGTTTTTGCAAACGCTTTTCAGTGATTCTTGTAAGAATGAAGTGCGGTATAAATATACCGAAAGCGGCAAGTACGAATCCGAGGGTTATTCCAGCGACAATATTTTTTTCCGCGAGGAAGAAGCCTATCAGGAATAGAAAAGCGGCGAGGCATATAGAAATGGTAATTATGCTTTCCGGCTGCATTGCCAGATAGTTTTTCGGGATATTCCGGGTTAATGATTTTTGGATTTTATTTTCGAACGCGCCGGAGCTCAGGATCTTCTCGAAAAAAAGATAAGCTCCCGAGGCAACCGCGATAAATAACAATCCAATGCAGGGATAAATAAGCATTTGTTTTATTTAAGTTTTTAAATCTTCTTCAGTAAAATTTATTCCCATTCTGGCAAATTCATCAATAAAGCTCGGCCTGGCGGCCAGATAATGTCTTCCCAGAACTTTTCCGGTCTTTTCATCGACGCTTTCCTGTTTAAAGGCGAAAATCTCATTTAATATGGGTTCCCCGTTTTTATCCGTGTCGCTTATTTCGGATATGCTGGAGACTTTTCTTGATCCGTCCTGGAATCTTGCCGTCTGAACAATTAGATTTACAGCGGAACAAATTTGATTTCTGACAGCCGATAGAGGCAGTTCCACCCCCGCCATGAGGACAAGTGTTTCGAGCCTGGAGATTGTATCTTTAGGCGAGTTTGCGTGAACCGTGGTGAGAGAACCGTCATGACCGGTATTCATTGCCTGCAGCATGTCGAGGGCTTCTCCTCCGCGGCATTCACCTACGACTATTCTGTCCGGGCGCATACGCAGACAGTTTTTGACAAGAGTTCTTATAGAGACCTCGCCTTTTCCCTCCGCGTTCGGGGGTCTTGCTTCCATTCTGACCACGTGTCTTTGTTGCAGTTTGAGTTCGAGCGAGTCTTCGATAGTAATGATTCGCTCATCGGCGGGAAGGAAATTCGAGAGCGCGTTGAGGAGGCTTGTTTTTCCGCTGCCTGTTCCGCCGCTCACGACAATATTTTTTCTTGCTCTGATACATGCTTCAAGGAATCTTCCCATCAGCGGTATCATTGAGCCTATTTCAACCAATTTTTCAACAGTGAATACGGTTTTTCCGAACTTTCTTATAGTCAGTGAAGAACCATCCGGCGTGATTGGGGGTATCACTGCGTTTACCCGGGACCCATCGGCCAGCCTTGCGTCAACCAGCGGGCTTGACTCGTCTATTCTTCTTCCGATTGGAGAGACAATCCTTTCGATTACCGTTCTGAAGTGTTCAGGATTTCTGAACGTTCTTTTTGATGAATTAATTTTACCGTTCTGTTCAATATAGATTGTATTGTAATTTATTACCATTATCTCAGTTATGCTGTCGTCTGAAATCAATGGCTCGAGCGGGCCAAGGTGTAGGATATCCTGAATGATTTCCACTTTCACCTCTTCGAGTTTCCTTGAGCTCAAATCGAGATTGGAGCCTCTTTCTCTTCCAGGTATAAAAGTATCTATAAGCGATTCAATCTTCGAAGCCAGCTCAAGATCGTCAATATTTTTGGACAGGGCCGATTCTGCCTTCATACTGGCCATGACCTGGTCATAAATCTGATTTTTAAGGCGTTCGAGCGGGCTGCCTGTATTCGTCTTATTCTCGGGTATAAGCTGTATTTTATTATTGCCTATGCTAATTGTTGTGTCTTTTATAAGCGGGATGGAGTCGAATGATTTTGAATCTGCAAGCGCCCGAGGTTCAGAGCCTGCATCGGCGATCCACCACAAGGAGGATACGGTAAAGACTTTTAAAGCGATTTTCGCGCCGTCGCCATCAGTATTTACGCATACATCTTTATCCGTCCCGGTTCCGAATGAGAATATCTCGGCGGCATTCGAATCGAGAATGGAGCACTCTTCTCCGTTGAAAAAGATCTGTAATTTCTGACTCATTTTATTCTGCTGCCGCCTCTATCTCGATTTCCTCTTCTGCTTCTTCGACCGGATTTATGCTGCTGATAAGCTCAGAATGCTCGCTGTCCCTGATTTTATTGAATCTGTCATCGGCAAGCCTGCCCTCTTTAGTCAGTATATCCTTTCCCAGCGAAGAAATCCTCAGGAGGAGGAGAACGTTTGAGTTTTCATCATTTGCCTGAGAATTTTCAAACATATATCCGAGCAATGGTATTTCCGACAGGAACGGCAAGCCCTGCTTGGTCAATTTATCGTTGATGACATTCATCTTGTTCACGAGTATTATTTCTCCCGGGGAAACCACGTACTTTGCGTTCAGCGTATATTTATTTATGGTAAGAGGACTGCTTGATTGTAGTCCGCTTACTTGAACAGAGACATCCGCGGAAACGGAATCGGGGGAGAGGATTGTTGGAACTATTCCGACGATAAAACCGTAATCTACTGTTTGAACATCTGCGACCTGAACGCCGGAAGTCTGCAGATATATTGTGCCGCCCCGCTGCATCTTTACGTTTTCGCCACTCATTGTAGACATTCTTGATTCGTAAAGAACTTTCAGGGAGCTTTTTATCTTTTGCAGTTTGAGTCTTCCCGAATTGCTTATCTCGCCATCAAGCTCCCAGGACGCGGTTTCCTGCTTTGTTCGGACATGGTTATCGAACTGCCAGACATCGGTTTCCTTTGGGTTCCAGTTCAGATTGTATTTAATATCGTCCATCAACAGGCCCATATTGTTGTCTTTTCCCCTGCTGACCGTTACGAATTTAACTTCTACTATCAAGGGCGGTCCGCCGGTTTTTAAGCCAGAAGTATTCACTGAGCATGAAAAGTTCTCAGCCAGTGATTTAACAACTGATGTTAGGTCTTTTTCTTTGTCTTTATCCAGGATCATTCCGCTGAGGTATACGATATTGTCTTCAATATTTGCCGAGACGCCTTTCAATCCTGAATTTTGTATGTGCGCTAGAATCTTTTTGAGGAGATTTTCTTTCGAAAACGTTACGTTGTCGATAATCCTGCTCTTGTCGAGTCCCTGCGCGGTTTTCACCCTTCGCATACTATCCTGGTCATCCACGTCTCCGCTAAGTATCAGATGCTCGCCGGTAATATTCAATCTGATATTGGGATTAGTCTCGAAGAGTGCCTGGAGAGTGTCCCAGTATTTGGGGACTACACAGATATTAACCGTTAGCTTTGTTCCGTCAGAGTTCTGGCAATTCAGCGCGGCGTTCCCCATCTTGAGTCCGATTATTACCAGTTCCTCAGCCTGTTCAGTTTTTGCGACCGAGATTATTTCCGGATCCTGCACAAGGAAAGTGGAAACACCCGGGAGATGTAATATTTTTCTGGTGCCTTCCTTGATTTGTATTTTTTTATTGCTTTGAATATCTTCCGCCATTATAAAAGAAGCGAAAGAGAGCAGGCATAGTGGGAGAAGAAACTTTTTCATTTCAGGACCTCATTTTTATATTTTAATCTTCAGAAGTTTGCCCGTCATCGGGTTTCGTCGTGTCATCATTTTGCTGAGAAATGTTTTTTTCCGAGGCGCGAATCTTATCAAGTTTAGGAGCAAGAACGGCTTTTATATTACTGCAGTCAACGACAGGGATTTTATCAAGTTGAAATCTTTCAGTACTGCCGGGATTACGCAGTACGAGCGATAGCGTGGCATTGCTTCTGGCGTGAGTGAGCATCAGCGCTTCTTCCAGCGAAGCCTCAAGAGTAACTGAACTGAAGCTTGCTCCTTGCCTGTCTGAACGTCCCGAAAAGGTATTGTAATCCTGTCCCACCGCGAGCACGAGGACGTCCTGCATCAGGAGAAAGCTCTTGTTCTCGGATTCCTGTGTTCCTGCGGGGATCTGATTTACGTCGAGCAGGTCGCGCACTGAGCCTGCCGGATTGGATACTGAAACATTTACATTTTCGGCTCCACCGCAGGAATTTTCCTTAGTTGATATTATATCTACCCTGTCTCCCGCGGTGATATTGTATCCCAGTGAACTCAACTGATCAACAGGGATAGTGACGGCTCTTCTATTTTTTGAGATCAGGTCTGACAGCGATTGCGCTTCAGCTTCTTTCAGGTCCGTCCAGAACAATGGGGAATCGAGGCTGATATTTCTTGCCGCCTGCCTGCCGGCTATCATAACCTTGAGTCGGTTTATTGCTTCGTATGCCCTCGCGGGGTCAGCCGTAGATGGGACTACTATGTTCACTTCCGATACGGCATTTTCCGGGATTTCTCTGGTGCCCAACTGATTTATTGATATGGTCTGGGATGCCTGGATAGGCTCGGCTGCAATAATTACTCTGATCGTTTTTATTTCCGGGGCGCTTGTTTTTGCCTTGATGTACCGGTTTATAATCACTACGGAAATTATACCAAGGACGATAGCCGCGGCCAAAGGTAATATACTTTTTGTTCTTTCCTGCATTATGCGCTCCTTTTTTAATAAATTCTCGTGTCGTGAATCCGTGACATTGGCCACAATAACACAAAAACCTGCTCTATTATTCCAAAATTCGTTGGGCCAATGCCCCGCGGGATCCCCCCTGGCGGCACATCTGGCTCGTCATTAACCCGGTTGTTTCACTGCGCCGTCGCGCAGAACAACTTCGCATCTGCATCGTCAGGGGAATCTCACAGATGCACGATTCTATAAGTTTTTTATTTTATGATCCACCGATGCGTATCGTGCACCTGAAAATCTGAAAGTCAAGTGTAAATTGTCTTTATTTTCAGAAGCTATCAAGTGGCAAAACACGCCATCTTTGGTTGCTGACAGGAAAAAATCCGACGATGATTCCATTTCCGCGAGCGGTAAAGTCCAGTCCTCAACAGCCCATCCGTGCTCGATCAATTTTCGCCTGGACATTTCTATCAGGCGAGCCTTCTCGAATTTTTTTGCCGTGCAAGAATATATTCCCATCCCTGTTTTTATATCATTCTTAACATATAATTCCGGTGTAACAGGCATAATATCACTAAAAGCCGGCGGTATATCATTTCCGTCAATGACCGAGTGCGGATTTGAGATTTTTTTCAGATCGGAAATTGGTATTTCCACAGATGTGACGCGGGTTTTTCCGGCAAGTTCAGCCAGCAAATATCCCCTCATCACTTTTCCTTTTTCAGAAAACAGCATAAATTCAAAATCGGGAAACTGCCGGCTATTGATCGTGGTCAGATCCGTATCCAAATTAATTTTTGTCGAGCCGTTTGCGTAATTAGCATTTTCAATTCCTTTTTTTACAAAGCTCAGGGAATTGTGCCTGATTTCTTTTTTCACATCCATAAGCAATCCGCGGAAATTAATCTGCCCACCGGAACCTGGATTTTGGAGAAGTGCTTCTATAGGAATGCGGTCGGCTAGTATCCGTGCATGTTTTCTGTTGTTTTCAACCGTGTTGAAATGATTGATGCCAAGAGCTCCTACCGTTAAAGTCAGAAGGAATACCGCCGCGAATTTCGCAATCTTATTTTTGATTGAATCCTGATTATTTTTCATAACTTGTTCAGCCAGTCAATAAGTTTTGCTATAAAAGATTCTCCCGTATATTTGCAGGAATCAAGAGAAGGCATATAGCATTCCTGTTTCGTCCGGACAACTGTTGTTGGCGCGCTAAGATCGGCAAATTCGTTGTAAGCTTCCGGCGGCAGGAGCGTGGGCGCGTTTACAGTGACGGATCCGGAGTAAAGCTTATCCTTTGAAAATACATTGAAAAAATAGGGTTTAAGATTTCCGCCCGTGACGATATTTCCGAGAAATTTAAGCAAGCCGGTAAATGATTTCCAGATGTCATTTTTGATCCAGTTTTGGATATCAGCCACATCTGATATGAGCGTATTTTTGTCGTTGAATGAATTAGTTATCAGCGATATGTTTGAGGAAACATTGTCATCGAAAAAGAGAGCTTCTATAAAAGCGCCGTTATCATTCAGAGTTCCCGAGTTTCTCGCGCGGACTTCCGCTACCATTCTCTGGGCGCCATAGGCTCTCTGGCGTAATACAATGATTCTCGGTATATCAATACAGAAACACAAGAGGATCAGAAAAACCGGCATTACGAGCGCTGTTTCAAGGAATACCGCAGCCTTTGTATTTTTTAATATTTTTTTTCTGAACATAATCTTCACGTTTTAATGCATAAATAACTTATTTACGTAGTCGGCAATATTTAGAGAGACTGTTATCCCGCCTTTTTCATATGAATAATTTTCCAGCATTTTATCCATGGGGACGAGGAAGGCATCGGCGCCGACCCCGTAGTGTTTGGGTCTGTATGGGTGGTCGTCAGAACTTCTCATCGTCACGTTTCCACCCTGGGCCTGGGCCACCGCATATGCAATGACCGGAGTTTTTTTATAATCGGAGTCAGGGCCTCCGAGGAAATATTTTGAAATAAAGTTAATATCCGAACCTGACATGTAAGTGGCGCATAATATCGGAGGCAATGCAAGCTTTTCCTTATCAGCCTCCTTCGATCGGTACGGAGAATCTTTCCAGCAAAGGTCCGCCTCGAGATCCAGCAGGAATTCATTTGTTCTGAGAGCCACCATCAATGCAATGTAAGCGGCTCCGCCGGCGCCGCCGGGATCCTTGATGTTGATCGGCAACGGGACATCTTCATTCTGCTCTTCAATTGGAAGCGTCCAGCCGAGTGTAATGGGAAAATAGTAAACATTCCCGAGTTTATTGACTATCCCCGCCACGAATTTTTTTACCTGCGATATAAAACCGTCGCCACCGGAATCATCCATATTCCACGGAAAAAACGCATGGGCTCCATTGCGCATAGCTGCCTCGTTGGCTCCGACAAAGCCCATCAGCATTGATCCTCTCGCATAGAATGTCCTCATATTGTAGAGGAAATCCTTGACAATCACTTTGTGTACATAATATGCCACTCTTGCAATTCCCGCCGCGGCTTCTTCGATAGCCACCCCTATTTCGGCGAGAATAACAGATGCCTCAAACGCCTTCCCGATAATTGTCATTCCCGCGGCTATTCCATAAATTACCGCAAGGGTTTCATCCGTTTCGTATATTTCGGTATTGATATTTTGTACAAGGTTCATGCCGCGACATTGCCAGACAGAGATTTCCAGGGCCGCCGCGTCCGCCGCGTTCTGAGCTATAATCTTCCTATTTGAGAATCTCGATACGTCGTAAATTACGCTGAGTATTGAAAGTATGAAAAAAGCGATAATGACTGTGTAATAGAAAGCCACTCCGCGCTCGCTATTCACTCTTTCAATATATTTTCCAGGCATCTTCATATCTATTATTTTCTAGCTATTTTAAGCCCTTTTTAAAGCTTTGTGAGTTCATTTTTTTTCATCAACAGTCTGTGCCCGCCATTTCGCCGTGGCGCATGCCGTGCATCCGCCCCAACCCCTTGGGCGGCAGGCGGCCACGGAGAGTTTTGAAATTGGCTCATTAATAAAAATCATTTTACAGCAATGCTTTACATTCAGATTCGACAAAGGCCCGGTTCTTTCAGAACCTTTTCGAATATGCACTAGTTAAGGGCAAAAGTGCTGTGTGCCACAGGCATTTAAGATGCCATGCTTATGTCCGGGATAAACAAGTCCCGGATTGTCTTTGGGCACATAGCCTTTAAAAATAAGCTTGTTGCCTTTCTTTATTTTCTGTCCGTGCCAAATGGTATGTTTGCCTGCGATAGTTCTGATGCGGCTGACGACTTTGACGCAGTATGGCAGATTTTTCTGCATCTCATTTCTTGCGCATTTTGTGAATTTTGTCGGGTTATTCTGGCAAAGCACACCTGCGTTATCGCTTTGATTTCCACATAAGCCACCTTTCTTTGGCGGAGACTCTATGATATTCATGAAATCATGTATTTTTTGCTTTATTTGCGACCAAAGTTTTGCTTCATGCTTGCAGGCGTCTTGGTAGTCTTTCTTTTCTGGAGCATTTTTACCGTGCTTGTTCCCGAGATTTTCCCTCGCTATAACAGCTTTCTCCCATTCGTCAATCAGGGTGGATGTTTCATCAATGATTTTCTTTGCTCTTTTCCTTGCTCTCTTTTTGAGATCATCAGGGTCTATATCCGAGGAGCCGTCATCGTTCGCAAAATAATCTTTAAGTTCTCTCTCCGGCTCCGCGAAAAACGCCCATCTTGAGCTTAACCTTACCGCGTCCAGCTGTTTGTCATTGTCCAGTTTCCAAAAGAGGAAGAAACTGTACAGCCATCCCCCTTTAAATAGAGGATAACTTATAGTGACTTTTGCCGCTTCAGGGCTTTCGCATCCGTCCGTGGAGTAATCATCGGACGGGAATTTCATCTTACCCGGAATAGATACTAAATCCGTTTTTAACGTTCCCGGCAGCATCGCTCTCTGAAGCGCCATGTTGAACCTTGTGTTCATCTGGGACGAAGAGGAGCCGAATATTCTATCCAGAAGTGAATCTATTTTATTATTGGTGAAATCCCTGACCTTCTCGTCTATTGGATTCAAAATTGATTTCAACAATGAAACGAGCATTTTTTGAAATATATTTGCGTTGTCTCCGCAACTAATACTGAAAAGCGGTTTAGTAACTCTGAAATAATCGTAAAAATTTACTTTAAGATCTTCGGATTTCTTTGAGAACCATGAATACGTGGAGCTCATCATGAAAAATGAAAGCACAAGCTTGTCGGCCGGGATGTCCTTCCCCCCAATCCTTACCTTTGGATATGGATCATCTTCGCTAGTCACCGAGCTTTGGTAATAATGAACTTTTGCGATTCTCGCGACAGTGAATGCCGCGTGATTCGCCATTACCGATGCATCCCAGAACATGAGCATCTCGAGAATAAAGAGCGATATTCCAAGCAATAGCGGGAAGGACATCGCAAATTCAAGATAGACGGCAGCCTTATCGCCTGCAAGTCTCGAAAAGACGCGCCTCCTGATCTTTTTCTCTTTAAAATTCATAAAAAAGTCATAGATTTTTTATTGACATAAGCAAAGCCCAAAGGGTGCCAAGAGCAATTGCGATCCCGTAAGGGACGGTAGGAACCTTTTTAAGTCCTTGCGAGTTACGTTTTTTTCTTCCGGTCAGAATTTTAAAAAGTTCCGACAGAGTAGAGAAGAAGACTCCGTTCCAGATCGCATAAGCAAGAGCAATCAGTCCTCCAGCCAGAACCGTGTAATACAAAGCCCAAAAGACTGTCGGATAACCGACGATCGCTCCAACCGCCGCCATCAACTTCAAGTCACCTCCCCCCAGTACGCCGGCAAGGCAAAATGGAAGAAAGGCCGCGGTTCCAACCAGAAACCCGATTAAAGAAAATTTAAACATTGTGCTTCCGCCCACAATAAATGATGACGCAAGCGCAGTGAGAAGTGTCCCCAATGTGAGCCAGTTGGGTATGCGCCTGCTCTTGATTTCCGTATACGCAGATATACACAAAAGGGGAAAAAGCAAGATATATATTGATTCCTTCATTGGAAATTTCTTTCCCCGCTAAAGTTTAAAAAAGAGGCATACTGATCAGAAATATCCTCAACATAAGTTCCTGGCGAAGAAATTCGTAAGCCGGGCCGCCGGGCAGAAGTGGAGCGAACGCGACGACGGCAATAAAAGCGAAGAGCAAAGTATATTCAAGAAATACCGATGCCCTGTCTGACTGCAGTTTCTTTAATCCTGCTATAAGTTCTTCAGGAATTCTCATCAACGGATAATCCAAGTGAAATTTTCGGATAAAAGTATAAACACAAAAAAGCGGGCTTACTGCCCGCTCATTTGATTATTTACATCCTCAACCTTGCCGGAGAGGGTATTGAATAACTCCTTGAGATGCTTTCCGAAGCTTGCCACGGCAATAGATACAGCTATGCCGATGAGAGAAGCAAGCATCGCATATTCAAGGAAACTCACTCCTGAATCTCCGATGATTTTACGCAGGAGGCGACTTTTCTTTATTCTTTTAAGCATCATTTTTCACTGGGCTGGTGTGAAGTCTCCATCAATTTTGGCGCCCTGAACATTTGTTTCAATTTGCTGAGCCTGTTTGCCTGTCTCTGTAAAGACACCCTTTACGTGCTTTCCGAAAAAGGCTGCCGCGATCGCTACAACTATTGCGATCAATCCTGCCAGCATCGCATACTCAATAAACGTTGCCCCTGACTGGCTGTGAAATCTTTTTGTTTTCATATCAAATTCTCCTGATTTTATTTGTTATTTTTTTCTTCTTCTTTCTTTTCCGCGTTATCAGTTAACTTTTTGAGTTTCTGAGCGATCAAATCTAACTTGTAGTAGATTAACACCGCGCAAAAAGCGATTACCGCGATCAAAAGGAATTCAGCGTCGTTCTCACCGATATGGTTCCACATTTTCCTCTCCATTCTTAATTTTCAAGAGTCTGAAATCTTAAACTTTAAACTGACACAACGCATAAGATATTGCATGGTGGTGTAGATTCAATGCCGGACGCGCATTTTTTATATCCTAACCCGTATATTTCATGAAATAACGGGGCTAAAAAGCCAATTTTAAAACTTGCATTGGCCGCCTGCCTGTGCGTCACACGCGGACAGGCGTGGTGTCTGCCGCCCAAAGGACTTCCAGCGCGGTTCAAGAGGAGTTTTGAAACAGGCTCTTAGGTCTATTTTTCCTGTCTGAGCACGATGAAAGTCGGGAATCCGAGTACGCCGAAATGGTCGAGAACGGCTTTGTGTTCCGGTTTTCCCGGGTTTTCGGCGACGTATTTTACCGGCACGAAGCCCTCGAGTTTCCTGAGCACGTCAGGATTTTTGAAGGTGCTTTTATCCATGGTGACGCAGTTTTTGCACCAGCTGGCCCAGAAATCCACGAGTACCGGTTTTCCTGATTCTTTCGCTTTTTCGAGAGCGTCGGGCAGGGATTTCAGCCATATATCTTCTTTAGCGACTCTTGTTTCCGGTTCCCGGGCATCCAGGAGTTTCACGCCTTCGTAGCCGTAATAGAGGGCGAAGAGCAGGATAAGCACGCCGAAAGCCTTTTTTACCCACAACATCCACTTGCCGGGTTTCGGCAGGAATGACAGGCCTGCACCCGCGAAAGGCCATGGCAGAGCCATGCCGAGCCCGAGAAGGAACGGCATAAAGAGCCCTGCCGGTGACCCGGAGCTGTAAAGTTTAATCGAAAGCAGGAGTACAGCGATTACTACAGGAGCGACGCATGCTCCCGCGAGCAGTGCGGAAATTCCTCCGAAGATCAGGGCAAGTGCATATGGGCCCACACTTCCCTTTACATCGGCGTTTTTCTGGAAGCGGCTGAGATCTATTGTGAACACATCGAACATGGCCAGCGAGAGCAGTATGAAGACAGCGGCTATCACCAAATTGAACCATGGCGAACTGTTGAGCGCCCCGAAAGTGGATCCGGAGATGACGACGGCTAGTCCGAGCAGTCCGTAGACGAGGGTTATTCCGACTCCGTAGAGGCCTCCGAGCAGAAATCCCTTCTTCCGGTTGGCGGGGCCGGACTGAACACCGGCGCCGATTATGGCCAGGTTGATGGGTATCATGGGAAGAACGCATGGAGTGAGGTTCAGTGCGAGCCCTCCCATGAGAATGAGCAGTATTGCGGCGAAAATGTTCCGTTCCTCTAGTTTTTCGAACCACGATGTTCCCCGTTTTTTTTCCGGTGACATCGACTCGTCCAGGAACTTTATAAAATTGTCTGCATTCTGGTATCCGGCGATGGAAGTTGTTTTCCGGAATGATTCAGCGAGTTTTTCCCAGTCTTTTTTTTCATCTGTCCCGGAAAGCTTTTGCTCTTTGGCGGGGGAGGGGGCCGGGGCGCTTTGTTCCGAAATACGCGCCGAGTATTTCGAGGGCGGAAAACATATGTACGGATCACTGCTGCACCCCTGGAATTTGACATTGATACCTGAACTCTGCAAGCTTTGATAACCATGTCACTTTTGAGGCTGACTGACCCC
>CAZGYO010000006.1:0-18315 GCA_964530455.1 uncultured Victivallales bacterium | reverse complement strand
GTCCTTTTTGAAGCGTATCTCGCGTTTTGCCGGATGTACATGCACGTCGACCGATCCCGGATCGAGTTCAATAAAAAGCAGCGCCGGGGGATATCGGCCACCGGCGACAAGCGAACCGTAGCCCTCTTTGACGGCCCCGTAAAGGACCGGAGACTGTACCGGGCGGCGGTTCACGAAAAAGCGCTGTTCGCGGCGGGCGGGTCGGGTGTAACCGTGTTTGGCTATATATCCCGCCACGAACACGCCGTGCTCCTTGAAGGAAACCGGTAGCATGGCCTCGGCAAAGGACTTGCCGAAAAGGCTTTTAAGGCGCGGGAGTATCTCCTTGTTTGCGGGAGAAGAGAGGACCTGCCGGTCGTCGACATCCAACTCGAAGGCCGTCTCGGGGTTTGCGAGGGCCAGGAGGTTGACGGTTTCTATTATGTGTTTTTCCTCGGTTCCGCTGGTCTTGAGGAACTTCTTCCTTGCCGGCACGTTGAAAAAGATTTCACGCACCGATACCTCGGTCCCCGGGGCGCAGCCGACGGGTTCGCTGTTCACTATCCGGCCGCCTTCCACGCGCACTTCGTGCCCTTCGCCGGAATCCTTTCTCCGTGAACGTAGCCTTACGCGCGAGATCGAGGCTATGCTGGGCAGCGCCTCTCCCCTGAAACCAAGGGTGTAGATACGCTGTATATCCTCGGCCGAACCAATCTTGCTGGTCGCGTGCTGTTGCAGGCAAAGAAGAAGGTCTTCCATATCCATGCCGCAGCCGTCGTCGGTCACGGATATCAGCGAGAACCCCGCTTTTTCTATATTGATCTTTATCTTGAGCGCGCCAGCGTCCAACGCGTTTTCCACCAGTTCCTTTACTATGGACGCGGGGCGTTCTACAACTTCCCCGGCGGCTATGCGGTTGACTATGCTTTCGGGGAGGACGCGGATAACGCTCATGGTGATTCCTCCATGCCGGCCTTTTCCCCGGCCGACCTCGCGAGGAGAAGAATTTCCTGGAACTTCGCTTCGTTCCGGATATTGTCAAAGTCGGGATCCCCGGCAAGCGGAAGTATTCCCGGACCCAGAATCTCGAAGGCCTTCGAAAAATGCTCAAGCGCCTCTCTTCTGCGGTTCATGCGCGAATACATCCGCGCGAGAGTGAGAAGCACATGCGGGGAATCGGGAGAAAGCGCCCAGGCTCTTATCCCGTAACGCATCGCCGCGTTCAGCCGTTCCTGCTCCATCAGGCACACACTGAGTTTATTGAATAAAACAGCGCTTCCGGGGTTCAGGCTGATCTGTCTGCGAATGAGCTTTTCGGCTTCTTCAAGGCGTCCGGAATAAAACAGTATGCTTCCGAGAAGCGAAAGCGCATGGATGTTTTCCGGTTCAAACACAAGAAGGTTCCTGAGTTCCTCTTCAGCCTCCTTTTTCAAGCCTTCGGCGAGAAGATTCCTTGCAAGTGAAATACTACTTTCGCTCTCGGGCTCCGGTCGAATCGCGCTGTCAGAATCTGGAATACTCGCAACCCATTCCGGGCTGTCGAAATCTGCGAGGTTCAGCACGGTCAGATCCCCGCTTTCTTTCTCTTTGACCTTTTTCGTGAACTTCCTGGTGTTCAGCACCACCATGGTAACAAGAATTATAGCCACAAAAGCGATTATCAGAGGTGTAAGAGATTTTTTCATCCTAGCCCCAATTTTTCATGAAAAATCGATATTTTAGGGTTAATGACCTGTTTATTAACAAGCGGTGGGCAAAGCCGGATGCGCTGCAATGGCTTTGCCCTTTGGGTGAAAAATTAAAAACCGTCATTGTTACAAAAGGAAGACTCTCTGTTCAGCCCTCGGCTTTTTCTTCAAGTTTCCTTACTTTTTCGCTCAGTTTTCTGACTTTTTTGGGGAGTATCAGCCGTTCCATGAACTCCCTCTGCGTTTCCGCCGGGGTTCCCGCGTAGACCCCTCCGGGCGGGACATCCTTTACGACACCCGCGGTGCCCGCGATCTTCGCGCCGTCACCGATTGTTATGTGTCCGTTTATCCCGGCCTGGGCGGCGACTATCACTCCGCGCCCTATCCTGGCGCTGCCCGCTACACCGGACTGCCCGATAAGCATCGAGCACTCGCCGACAGTCACGTTGTGCGCTACCTGTACCAGGTTGTCGATTTTCACCCCCTGTTTCAGGTGGGTAACACCGAACCTGGCTCGGTCTATGGAGCAGTTCGAGCCGATTTCAACTTCGTCGTCTATCTTCACGGAACCCACCTGCGGGATTTTCACAATTCCGGCGGGGCCTGCCTCGTAGCCGAAACCGTCGCTGCCCACAACCGTCCCTGAATGAATTATCACGCCGTCGCCTATCAGAATCCGTTCCCTTATAGTGACATTCTGGTATATAACACAGTTTGCGCCTATGCGCGTATGCTGACCGACGTATGAGCCGGCGCATACAGCGGTCCCCGTACCGATTTCAGCATGTTCATCGATTACGGCGCAGGCGCCGACATGTGCGTCGCCGGCGATCTTCGCGCTTTCGGCGACGACCGCGGCCGGATGGATTCCGGGCTCATGCCTGACCGGCTCGGGGGCGAAATATTCTATGGCTTTTGCGAAGGCTATATTGGTGTTTTCACAAAGGATATACGCCTGTCCGTCGCCGGGGCATTTATCATAGTCTTCCGGGACTATGACGACGCCCGCGGAACTTTTCGCCACCTGGTTTTCGTAACGCCGGTTGCCGAGGAACGCAAGCTGCTCAGCCTGTGCGTTTTCCAGCGACTCCACGCCCTTTAAGACGACGTCCGGGGAACCCGCAAGTTTCCCGCCGAGGGCTTCGGCAAGTTCGCCTGAGCTTATTGTTTTCATGAAGGCCCTTTCTAATTTTCTATACTTTTCCTGTTTATCCTCGCCAGTACCTTGTCGGTTATGTCCATGTCCGCCCTGTAGTATATGACCCCGGGAAGATTGTTCAGAGTCTTGCCGGAAGAGTCGAAGACTATGTCCAGACTCTCTTCCCCGGCTATCTTTTTGATCTCATCGCGTATCTCCGCAAGAATGCCCTCTCTCATTCTGCCGTATTTCTCCTTGAGTTCGAGCTGTTTTTCCTTCTTGTACTGGACAAGTTCGGACTCCTTGGCTTTTGTCTGGCGCCACTTCGCACGCGCTGCAAGCCTGTTCTTTTCCTGTTCGTCTTCGCTCAAAGCGACATTCTGCGCGTTGTCGCGGAGCTTTTTGTACTCATCCTGAAGTTTCTTGAGTGAATCCGCGAGCGTGTCCGCGTAGTTCTTGTAAACATCCGCCTGTTTCTTTAATTCGGCGTCCGCTATCTCGGTCTTGTGGTATTCCCGGAAAATCCGTTCCATATCGACAAATGCGATTTTCGAAGCGCCTTCCGCGGCGGCAAGAGGGGCGGGGGCCGAAAAGACAAGCACCGGCAGGGACAATAAAAAAAACGCCATTTTCATTTTCAGTTCTCCATTTTGTTTATTCCAAACTGCATGTCGTGCAGTTTTTTGTATATGCCGCCATGCTCCAGCAGGTCCTCGTGGGTTCCGGACTCCACTATGCTTCCGTTGTCGAGCACGACAATACTGTCCGCATGCTTTATAGTGCTCAGCCGGTGCGCGATCGCAAATACCGTTCGGTTCCTCATCAGGTGGTCAAGCGCTTCCTGAACCAGCCGTTCCGTTACAGTGTCAAGGGCGCTTGTGGCTTCATCAAGGATTAGTATCGGCGGGTTTTTAAGTATAGCACGGGCGATTGATACGCGCTGTTTTTCCCCGCCGCTGAGTTTAAATCCTTTTTCGCCCACTACCGTGTCATAGCCCTTGGTGTGTTTTCCTTCGGTTATGAAGCTGTGCGCGTTTGCCTGTTTGGCCGCTTCCACGACCTCTTCTATCGGCGCTTCCGGCCGGCCATAGGCGATATTGCCGGCTATGGTATCGTTGAACAATATGGTGTTCTGCGAAACGATTCCGATAAGCTTGCGCAGGGAGCTTGTCGAGATGTCCCTGACGTCTCTTCCGTCTATGCTGACGGAACCCGAATCGACATCGTAGAACCGCGCAATAAGATTTGCTATCGTGGTTTTTCCCGATCCCGTTTCGCCGACGACAGCCACAATGCTCCCCCTGGGGATTCTGAGGTTGAAGTTTTCAAGCACGGGGCTGCCGGGTTCGTACGAGAAAGAGACGTCTTTAAGCTCTACGGAATCTCGGAATTCGCGCACGTCGGCCGCGTCCGGCTTTTCCGGAAGTCCGGTATCCATGTCTATCAGGTCGAAGTATCTGTCGGCGGCGGCCATGCTCCGCTGCATGTAGGTCCTTATCTTTGCAAGTTTCTTGAGGGGCATATAGGCGAGAAATGCCGGCGCCAGGAGCGAAGCAAGCTCCGTCAGCGTCACGCCCTGGTGATACGAATACAAGAAAAAAACCAGAGTCGCGCTGACCGCCACAACCTCCATCGCGGGAGCCATCAGCAGCTCCGTCTTCAGCGCGCCGACGACGGTTCTGAAATATTTCCGGTTCACCTGCCTGAACCTTTCGGTCTCGGCGTCTTCCATGTTGTAAGCCTTTACGACGAGGATCCCGGTGAACACCTCGTGCATGCGCGTTATGACTTCGGCGATCTTCGCAAACGCTTTCTGGTAGATCCTGCGGATCCTGCGGCCCAGGATTATGAGTGGAAGCACGGCAAGCGGCAGGCCTATGAAAAGTATTACCGGTAGAGAATAGTTCTGGCTTCTTACACTCGCATAGATTATCGCCGCGGCGCAAGCGAGTATCTCCAGGGGACAGCGCGTGGCATCGGCTATGGTGTGTGCGACTGCCGTCTCTATCGCGGCGGTATCGTTCGTGCACCTGCTGATCAGTTGGCCGACGTCCATGCGGCCGTAGGATTTTAGCGACTGCCCCATCAGTTTCCGGAAGACTTCGTTGCGCAGATCCGCGACGACGCGCGTCCCCACCCAGCGCGTGAAATAGCGGTTGATGTAGGTGCCGAGATTCTTCATGAACCAGAAGAAGATGAATCCTATGACGAATATGGAGAAGAACTGCCAGTGCATCCTGCCGTCCGGGTATTCTGTCTGAAGACGGAGATCGACGAGCCAGTTCCAGCGGAAAGCGCCCCCGCTGTATTCCACAGGGAGATTTATCCCGATTCCCGACGCGGCATCCTTCCAGGATTTCACCTCTTTTTCTATGTCAAGGCCCCTGCTTTCTTCACCCAGTTCGGTCGCAACGGCCCTGACGCGCTCTTCCTTCGGCTGCCCGTCCGTCTTCTCGGCTATATCGATTATCCTGTCCGCGCGTTCAAGCTCTACCGTCTCCGCCTTTCGCCCGTCGGCCGCCTCCGGCTCTATGCCCGTCATCAGTTTGGGAATCAGCAGGAGGCTGCCGAAAAGGGAACTGCTGGCGACAAGCCCCGCAAGAATACCGACAGTCAACCGGAACTTGTAGGGCCCGGCATAGGCGATCAGTCGCATGAACTTCTGGGCTTTTATTTCCTGTTTTTCAGCCATCCTGATATTCCGTTTCAGCGCTGCTTGGCATTATGAGAGTGTTTCTCTGACAGTGTCGACCACGTACTGCCTCTGCTCCCTTGTGGATTCGGGGTAGATTGGCAGGGAAAGAACTTCCTCGCAGGCTTTTTCGCTGACCGGGAAATCACCTTTTCTGTAGCCGAGAGAAGAAAAGCACTCCTGCAGGTGTAGCGGGACCGGATAGTAGATGTCAGAACCTATTCCGGCATCTGCCAGGGCCTTTTTAAGCTTGTCCCGCTTTTGTCCGTGTACCCTTATAGTAAACTGGTTGTAGATATGCCGGGTACAGTGCTCTGATTTTACCGGGAGAGAAACCTTGTCGTCGAGACCCGCCCTCGCGAAAAGACTGCGGTATTCCGCGGCGTTTTTCTGCCTGGCCTTGCTCCATGAATCCAGCTGCTTCAATTTTATCGAAAGCACGACAGCCTGCAGGGCGTCAAGGCGGAAGTTGCCGCCTATGTATTTGTGGTAGTACTTCGGATTGGAGCCGTGGTTCCTGAAAATCTTCAGCATCTCGAGCCGCGACGCGTTGTTGACCGTAACCACGCCGCCGTCACCGAAACAGCCAAGATTTTTGCTCGGAAAAAACGAAAAGCACCCGTAGTGCCCGATAGAACCGGCTCGGCTGCCCTCGTATTCCGAGCCTATTGCCTGGCACGCGTCCTCAATCACCACCAGGTCCTCGGCTTCGGCTATCGCCATTATCCTGCCCATATCGGCTACCTGGCCGAACAAGTGAACCGGTATGATAGCTTTAGTCTTTGGTGTTATCTTTTCCGCCGCGGATTCCGCGTCTATGTTGAAATCCTCCTCGCTGATGTCGGCAAAAACCGGCTTCGCGCCTAGCCTGGCGATGGCGCCGGCAGTTGCGAAAAATGTGAAAGGCGTGGTTATTACCTCGTCGCCCGGGCCTATACCCTCAACCATGAGAGATATGATCAGGGCGTCCGAACCCGAGGAAACACCGCAGGCGTAACCCGTATCGCAGTATTCGGCGATTTCTTTCTCAAATCTTTCGACGCTCCCCCCCAAAATGAACATCTGTGTGTCCGCCAGTTCATTTACCGCATTCATTATCTCGTCTTTGAGTTCGGAATATTGTGTTTTAAGGTCCAGAAGGGGAACTTGCATGATATCTGTTTCTCCACGTTCTAAAGTTGAAGTGCATATAAGCACGAGTTAAAAATAGCTCAGCCCATAAGATAGTTCAGCATTCCGGGAAAACAAAGCCCGCGGGAGCGAAGTCTCAAGGTAAAAAGCGGCGCGTAAAGCAGGATGCGGGCCTGTTTGCTCTGAACGGTTTATTTTCGCGGCATTTCCCAGAAATCCGCACCCCAGTTGTCGTGCAGAAGTTTCTGAAGTTCCCGGACCTGTTCGCTGTATTCGGGGTCTTCTGCGAGGTTTTTGACTTCCAGCGGGTCTGAGCTGTGGTCGAAAAGCATGCGTGCTTCTATTCCACGGCCTTTTCCGCCGAGCCATTCGGTGTAGAGCCATTTTCCTTTTTTTATGGAAACGCCTTCTTTATATTTGCATATGACGAATTGCCTGTGCGCGGCCTTCGGGTTTTTGAGGAGCGGTGCCATGCTCTTTCCCTGTAGCTGCGGATTCTTCCCGCCGGGCGGGGAAAGTCCTGCGAGTTCGCAGAGCGTCGGGTAGATGTCGATGAACTCGACCTGGGCCTCGGCCTTTGTCCCCGGCGTATGCCCCGGCGCCCGGATGATCAGCGGCGTGTTGAGATCGACTTTGAAATTGGCATGTTTGCACCACAGAGTGTGCTCACCCAGGTTCCAGCCGTGGTCGCCTATGAGGATCACGATAGTATTTTCGGCCAGCCCGGTACGGTCGAGTGCATCGAGCACCTTGCCCACCTGGACGTCCACATAGCTTGTCGCTGCATAGTATCCCCGTATCATCCTGCACGCGAACTCCTCGCTGAAAACGTCGTTTTTCCCGGACTTTCCCACATAGTATCCCGAACGCAGTTCTCCGTGGTGGTTGTGCGCATGGTCAGGTATGCTTTTCGGCCAGTAGTAGTTTTCGGGGAGCTTAATCTTTTCCGGCGGGTACATGTCCCAGTATTTTTTCGGCGCGTTGAACGGCAGGTGCGGTTTGAGGAATCCCACGCCCATGAAGAACGGGCGGTTTTCCCCGGCCAGCTTTTCAAGTTCCGCCACTGCGTTTTCAGCGATGATTCCGTCCTTGTATGCGTTGTCGGGTACGTCTGCGATCTCCCAGGGTGGCGGCTTTTTCCCTCTTGCCCTGTCCAAATCCAGGTTTTCCGGCAGTAGATAGTTTTTCCAGGAACCCTTTCCCCGGGCAGTGGTGATATTGTCCCAGGACTCGTCGAAATCCCCTCGATGGTGGAAGAATTTTCCCACATGCGCCCTTGTCGTGTAGCCTTGTCCCCTGAAGTGCTCTGTGAGGGGTACCGCGTCGGGCGCGTCCTTCTCGGCCCAGGTATTGTATCCCACGAAACGCTTCCATCCCGGACGGATTCCTGTCAGCAGGCTTGCGCGGGATGCGCCGCATACCGGCACGTTGCAGTATGCCTGTGTGAAGATTGTACCGGATTCCGCCAGGCGGTCGATGTTAGGCGTGTTTATGAGCTCGTTTCCGTAACAGCCAAGTTCCGGGCGGAGATCATCGACTATAATGAAAAGTACGTTCGGCTTCTCCGCCCCGGCGCTCGCGGCCGCGGCAAGTGAAGCCGTGCAGAGAAGGGAGGACAAGGCTCGGGATCTGTTCATTGCGGGAACTCCGTCTTTTCAGCTTGTTTTCGAATATCCGCTACAATAGGCTTTCATTAATCGGATTTCAAACTGACCGGGTCACACACCCTCCGCTATTGACTTTTTTATCTTTATCGATCATCTTCGACAATTCTCTTTGTTTTACTCTATATGTTCGGGTAAGACCAGTTAATGAAACGGAAAATAATTTACCTATGAGCCAAAGAAAAAACGGATGTCTCGCTGCTACAGCACGCTGGCTTTGTTAAATATACGGGTTAAACGCCCTTTTTATGGCAAAAAGCGCCTGCAAGGGCCTTTTTTTCATTTATCGATATTTGTAACATGTTTATAGAAGAGGTCTTAGGTTAAAAAATATAGGTCAGAGCCAGTAACAAAGCAAAAAACAGTTCGAACAGGCTCCACTTGACTCAGCCTTTGCAGAATGATATATTTGTTCATGATGCTTTCTTTTCTTCCGGGGTATTTTTCAAGTTTAGCCGGTTTCAAGACTCAGACTCCGCGCGGACACGGGAAGTTTTGAACTTGGCTCTTCAACAACGGAAGGGATGCTTTTCAGGTTCGTGAAAAAGCGGGCCGGTTCATGAAAACGCAGGTTAGCGAAATAAGCGGGTTAAGTTAGGACGAGATGTTTGTAGACAAGGCGACAATTCAGGTAAAGGGAGGAGACGGCGGAAACGGTTGCTGCAGTTTCCGCAGGGAGAAATATGTCCCTAAAGGTGGTCCGGACGGCGGTGACGGCGGCAACGGCGGCAACGTGGTCATAAAGACGGATCCGGGGGTGCAGAGCCTCGTTGATTTCGTGTACAACCGGCATTTCAGCGGTGATTCCGGTACACACGGAAAGGGAAAGAACCTTCACGGGAAGAGGGGTGGCGACCGGGTTATAAAGGTTCCGCTCGGAACCATTGTGACGGACAGGAACTTTCCGGACACTGTATTTGCGGACATGGACTCTGAAGACAGCGAATGCGTGGTGGCGCGCGGAGGAAAAGGCGGCAAAGGAAACCCCCGTTTCTTTTCCAACAGCAACCGCGTTCCCAGGGAGTTCGGCGAAGGAGAACCCGGAGAGGAAAGGGAGCTTCAACTCGAACTCAAGACAATCGCGGACGCGGGGCTGGTCGGCTACCCCAACGCAGGGAAATCCACGCTTCTGCGTGCGATGTCGAAAGCGAAGCCGAAAGTCGCGCCGTATCCTTTTACGACCCTTAATCCCGTTGTGGGGATGGCCGAATTTCCCGACTTCACCAGAATATCAATAGCTGATATTCCTGGCTTGATAGACGGGGCGCACGACGATGTAGGTCTCGGATGCCAGTTTCTAAGGCATATAGAGAGGACGAAGATGCTGGTCTACGTTCTTGATGCCGCGGGTGTTGACGGCAGGGACCCGATCGAGGATTTCGAATCGCTGCGCCGCGAACTTGAACTATACATGAAAGGTCTTTCCGAGCGACCGTGTATGGTGGTTCTTAACAAGACGGATCTGCCGCAGGCGGCCGCGGAAGTTGAAAACCTGAAAGAGCAGCTTTCGGGATATGATGTAATCAGCGTCAGCGCTTTAAGAAAAGACAATGTCCAGGATCTGCTTGAACGTCTCCGAATGCGCTGCCGTCAGCTTTTCTGAAAGACCCGCAAACGGGCTCAGGGCCATCTCATGAAATATGCGGGCCAAAGGGTTCCCAACGCGGTTCGCGCGGAGTTTTGAAACGGGCTCTACTATTTGATATTTCGGTTTATGTGGTACATATTCAGCAAACCCCGTTTGCTCGGGGTCAGCCCCGACCCCGACGTGTTTCACTGAACATGGACTTTATGTGGACGATCTTGGATATATAGTTTTCAAACTTTTTAATTTTCACGGGACCAACGGAAATGGGGATGTACTGCGACTACAAGCTTGAGAGTCTGGCGGAACTTTTCAGCCGCCGCACGGCGGAGAAAAGGGACGACCCCTTCACGGAAGACATGGTCGTAACCCAGAGCGGTCCCACGCAGTTGTATCTCAACAAATCTCTTGCGGACAGCGCCAGCGTGGCGGCGAACATCGAATATCCTTATCCCCGCAAGGCCGTTGCGAAAATACTCGGAGAATCACGGGGTGAACTTTTTTCAGAAGCCTTTTTGCCCGAGGTCATGACATGGCGGATATACGGTCTCATGCCCTATCTCGAAGAGAACTACAGGGTTATTTCTTCGTATATCGGGGACAAGGAGGATTCGGGTCTGAAGAGGTATCAACTTTCCCGCAAGATAGCCGAAGTATTCGACATATATCTCGGCTACCGCGGAGACTGGCTGGAGACATGGCAGGCGGGCGGAAAGGTGGGAAAGCAGTGGGGTTCAGGCAAACCGCTGTCACTCGGGGAGCATGAGACATGGCAGGCTGACCTGTGGAGAAAATTGACTGTCGAGTCGGCTTCACAACTGGTTTTCGAGCGTCCCGGCAGGCTTCTCAAGGCGAAGATCGCCGATATTGCGGCAGGCGGCCTGCCGCGCAGAATAGCGCTTTTCGGGTTATCGAACCTTCCTCCGGACTTCATAGAGTTTTTTGCCATACTCAGAGAACACATCGATCTGGATTTTTACTATCTGATGCCATGCCTGGAACACTGGGAATACGCGACGCGCAGAAACGCTTTTCTCGAAAAGACGGAGAATCCTCTGCTTGCATCCTGGGGTGCGCTCGGGAGAGACTTTTTCAAACTGCTTCTTGAATATTTCGGCGACGAAACCGGCGGGGATCTCCCGGTGGCCGGCCCGGTTTCGCCGGAGATTTCGCTGCTTAACGCTCTGCAGCAGGATATTCTTCATGACGTCCCGGAAGAAGAGAGTGTCCTGAAAGGGTTTGAGGCCGGGAAAATCGCCGAAGACGGGTCACTGGTTATAAACAGCTGTTTCAGCCGGATGCGCGAGGTGGAAATACTCCACGACCACATTCTTTCCCTGCTCAATGACAAGGGTCTCGGGTTTGCCGACATCCTTGTGATGGCGCCGGATATAGAGGAATATGTCCCGTATATTCAGGCGGTTTTCGGTTCGTCCCGGGAAAGCGGATCATCCGGATTGCCCGATATCCCGTTTGCGATAGGGGACTGTGCTCCGGCAAAGAGTTCGGTGGAGGCGGAGACATTTATCAAAATACTCGATCTTGCCGGGGGCAGGCTCTGCGCTCAGGACGTATACGAGCTTATCTCAAGCAGTCCGCTTGCGCGCAAATTCGGGTTTTCGCAGGATGACCTGCTCAAAATGCATGACTTTATACTGAATACCAAGATTGCCTGGGGTGTTGACGCAAAACACAAGTCCGACCGCGCCGGCCTTGACTGTCCGGACCTGAACACCTGGGAATTCGGGTTCAGGCGGCTTTTGTCGGGATACGCCTTCGACTGCGAGAGCGTTATCGACGACGGCACTCTCCCGTTCGTGCTCGACGGCGGAGAGGGCCTGCTGCTAGGCGAGTTTCTCGAGCTTTGCAGGCTCATATTCGATTATTCCGAACTTCTGGGAAAGAATCATGGAACGGGTGAATGGCAGGAGATACTTTTAGCTGCCGTAAACGATTTTCTGCAGGTTCCTGCAAGCAGAAACGAGGAACTTGAACCGGTTTATTCGGCAATAACCCGTGTTTTTGAATGCTGGCGGCATGCGGGACTGGGCGTGGAGCTATGTCCGGAGATAGTTTTCTCCGCGCTGAAAGATGAACTCGGCAAAGACGGCGGCGGCACGGCGGCATTTTTCAGGGGGAAGGTCACCTTCTGCGGCTTTCTCCCGATGCGGAGCATTCCGTCTAAAGCGATATGCCTTCTGGGGCTCAACGAGGGCGAGTTTCCGCGTCGTGACGGAAGGCTGGGATTCGACCTGGCCTGCAAGGATCCCAGGCCGGGCGACCGTTCTCCAGGGAGGGACGACAGGCATATATTTCTTGAAACCGTTCTTGCCTGCCGTGAAAAGCTTTATTTGAGCTATATAGGGCAGAGCATATCCGACAACGAGGACATTCCTCCCTCCATACTTATTTCAGAGCTTGTGGACTACCTTTCTGCGACAAGCGGGGCGGAGCCCATGGCTTTCATCACCGAACATCCACTGCACGGTTTTGACGTCAGGTATTTTTCCGCGGACTCGAAACTCGGCAGTTTTTCGCCTGCCAACTTTCAGGCCGCGCGTTCGATGCTTTCGAAGGAGAGCGGTGAAAAGTTTCTATGTCCCGAAGCCCTTCAGCTGAAAGAGCGCGAGCTTTCCTTTTCCTTCGATGATTTTGCGGCGTTTTTCGCGTGTCCCGCGAAGTTTTTTATGAGGCAGCGTCTCCGGGCAAGTTTTTTTAACGAAGAAATGGAGACACTGAGAACCTGCGAGCCTCTGGTTCCCGATAATCTGGAAAAATACATTGTCAGAAACGAATTTTTAAACCATATACTTATTGGTAAAGGCTTCGATCTTGCAAAAGCCAAAAAGGCCGAAGGCGGAATCCCGTTCGGGGTCAGGGGAGACAAGCTGATAAAGGATTCAATCTCGATCGCGGGCATGGTTGCGGGCGCCGTGAAAAAGCTGGGGCACCGGCGCGAACCCGAGCGGGTCTACCACCTGGAACTCGATGTCAACGGCATAAGCTTGGAGCTATGGGGGCGTTTCGGAAATATGTATGAAAGTTCCCAGGCGTTCTACCGCCCGGGAAAACTTCGGGTAAAAGAGCATATACAGGCGTGGATATGGCACCAGCTTGCTCTTGCTTCAAACGTGGAGTTCCGCGACACCGTGTTGATAGGCTGTGATGAAAAAACGACTGACAAAATGAAAATAGAAACGGGCGCCGACTGCATGGGCGCGCTTGCTGAGATTTTTCTGCGCGGCCTCGCAAAGCCCCTGCCGTTGTTCCTTAATTCCTCCTATGAGTTCGCCGCGGCGGCAGGGAGCCCCGAAGATTTTACCGACGAGAGTATCCTCAGGTTCATTTCGGAAAACGGCGAGGAAATGGAAACTTGTCTTAAAAAAGCCAGTTCCAAATGGAACAAGGGGTATGAGGATTTCGGCTACTACGACCTGGCAGAGGAGGAGAACTTTGTGTGTTTCGGGGAGACTCCGCCGCCGCTCCGCCCGGAATTCAAGGACGAATTCATCGAGCTTGCACTTAAGGTCTATGGCCGCATGGCCAGGGAGTTGGGATAGTTTATAATATGGACAGACTTCATTTCGACAAACATCTTCCTCTGGACAAAACCTGCCTGATAGAAGCCAGCGCCGGTACGGGCAAGACTTTTTCCATTACCCATATATACCTCCACGCGGTTCTCTCGGGCATACCAGTGGAGGAGATACTGGTTGTCACATATACCGAAGCGGCCACAAAGGAGCTGCGTTCGAGAATACGACTGAAGCTCCATGACGCGCTTGAGTGTCTTAAAGGGAGGAAACGGGATGAAACCCTCGAAAAGATATTCGAGCTTTTCAAGGCTACGGATTCCCTGGAAAAAAGGAAACTCCTCGAGGAAGAACTTCTGAAGATGGACCGTGCCTCGATATTCACGATCCACAGTTTCTGCCAGCGAATGCTGACGGAAAACGCCTTTGAAAGCGGAATATCTTTCGGGGCGGAACTTCTCACTGACCCCTCAAAGGTGATACGGGAAATCGTGGAGGATTTCTGGCGGCTGAACCTGGCATACGTGCCGGAAGACCGGGCGGCTTTTTACGAAAAAATATGTTTTAACGACTTGCTCAAGCTCGCCGGGCAACTTCTAAAACACCGCGACGCGGTAATCGTCAACAACACGTTTCCGGAACCTGAAGGATTCTCGAAACTGAGGAGTGAATACCGGGCGCTTCTGGATTCGGCCATGCCGGAACTCGAAAAATACGATATTTCTGGCCTGAAACGGGACCTTGAGGACTTCTTCGAGGAACATGCCGAGGTCTTTAAAAGCAAGCACAAAAAGCCCGGGCCTCTTATTGACAAGGCGGTGGAATGCCTTGAAAAGAAGGAAGGAATACGTAATCTGGAACCTTTTTCGTACGATTATCTGAGATCCAAGGGTGTTTATGCCGGAAAGGAAGTCCCGGAGCATCCATTTTTTTATTTCTGTTCCCGGTTCGGCAAGATTTTCGCAAAGGCGGAAGAATTAGAGCCGGCCGAGAAACAGATGAAAAAACACCTTGAAGTGAAACTCTTGAATGATCTCAATTCCTACGCGCGCGAAAGGTTTTCCCGCGTAAAGAAAGAGCGCAATCTTCTCACATACGACGATCTTCTGGAACGCCTGCGCGACGCCCTTTTCATGGAAAAGCACGATGGCCCCTTGTCGCAGGCGATCCGGAGCAAATACCGACTGGCTCTTGTAGACGAGTTCCAGGACACCGACAGGATACAGTACGACATCTTCAACAGGCTTTTCCACGGGAGATGCGGCTTTTACATGATCGGCGACCCGAAACAGTCGATCTACAAGTTCAGGAGCGCGGACATCTACTGCTACCTTTCGGCGAAAAGGGACGCCCACAGGGTTTTCACATTGGACACGAACTACCGTTCCGAGAAAGACATGGTGGCGGCTGCAAACCAGTTGTTTCTGTTCAAAGGGCGCGAAGAGCCTGAAGGCAACAGGGTGTCGACAAAGACTTTCGCGTTCCAGGACGAATTTGGCGGGGCCGGGATTTCCTACCACGAGGTATCGGCCAGCGGGCAGATTGAGCGTCTCGCAGTGGAGGACGACGAGGACCGGAACAGTCTGAGGATATGGCTTGCCGACGGTTTCGACAAGGCTTTCATCCAGCGCAATATCGCAGGGCACATCGCCATGGAGATTGTCAGACTGATGAATCTTTCGGAAAAAGGGAAGGCCTGTTTCGGGTCCGGAAAGAAAAAAATCCGACTCGGCGACTTCGCCGTTCTTGTTAATACGCACCGGCAGGCGGCACTTCTGAAAAAGGTCTTCAGCCAATACAGGATAAACGCCGTTTTGCAGAACAGCGGCCACATTTTCGAGTCGAGGGAGGCCAGGGAACTGCAGCTCTGGCTGAAAGCGGTGGCGAGGCCCACGGAAAGCAGGATCAGGCCGCTTCTTATATCGCGCCTGATGAACCGCGGCGCGGAGGAGTTGGACAGGATAAGCGAACAGGAGATTCTCGACATAGCGGAAGAACTGAGCGTTGTCAACAGGATGTGGCAGAAAAACGGGTTTACAGGATCTTTTTTCCCTTTCATGGAAAGGCACCGGACAAGGGAGAGAGTCCTTCTGGAAGCCGGTGGCCCCCGCGTCATTACCAACTATGTGCATCTTGCGGAACTTCTGCAAAAACAAGAGATACTGGAAGGCCCGTGCCTTGAAAAAACGATGGCACATCTGGAACGGGGAATGAGGGAACTCGAACTCGAAGAGGAATACGAACAGCGTCTGGAATCCGACGGGAATTCGGTGAAGATAATGACAATACACAAGTCCAAGGGCCTGGAGTTTCCGATAGTGTTCTGTCCGTATATGTGGACAAAATCGGTAAGGCAGGGCGAACGTGGCAGAAAGCTTTTTCTTTTTAACGAGGAGGAAAACGGAAACTACGTACAGAAGCTTGATTTCGGCGCGGACAAGGAGCTTGCCGGGGAAAACGGGCTTGTCGCGCGAAGGGAGACTCTCGCCGAATATGTCCGGCTGCTTTATGTAGCCGTCACGCGTGCGGCGCACCGTTGTTATATTTCCGTGGGCAGGGCGGATTCCAGCGCGGAATCCGTGTTCGGCTACATCTTCACCGGCCTGGAACCGGGAGGCAGTAAACAGGCCCCTGGACTGGTTGACCGGATCAGCGGTTTGGGCAACGTGGCCGCAAAAAAGAAGATTCTGGATGAAATTGTCACGAATATCGGAATTTTCGCTGAGAACGCCGCCAACGCAAGTCTGGAAAAAAAGACAGGTCCGGCTCCGATCCTGCCTTTAAAAGAGTCCGAAGAGGAATCCGCTGAAAAGTTACGGGCGGAAAAGTTCACCCGCGGGCATATTGCCCGCTGGAGCGTGGGAAGTTTCACGGCTCTTACCGCGAGTCATCCTTACGGCGGGGAAGCTTCGGAGACCGGTACGGGCGTATTCGCGCTGCCGAAAGGGAAACATTTCGGTACCGCGGTGCACAGGATTTTCGATAATTATTTCAAGCACGGCAAAGACGAGTTCGGCAAGAACCCGGCAGAGTTTTTCGAAGACCCTCTTAAGACGGACAGCTTTTTCCGGGCAGAGGACCGGGAGACGAGGGAGCGCAGGTTCCGCGTGGCCCGGAAGATGTTCGACAACGCTCTGGAAACTCCTATAGAAGGGCAGGGGACAAGGATAGTGCCGGGCGAACTCGCGCCGGGAGACGTGAAGAGCGAATTCCCTTTTTTCTATCAGATCTCCAGACTGTCTCCGCAAGTACTGGAAAACATTTTTGAAACCCACGGGGTCGACGGCATCAAAGACTTCGCTGCCGAACTCGGCAAGCTGGATTTTTCTCTGCGAAGGGGATATATGACCGGGGAGATAGACCTGCTTTTCAGGCATGCCGGCAAATACTACCTGCTCGACTGGAAAACGAACCATCTCGGCTGCAACGCGTCGGATTACGGCGAGGCCGAACTGCGTAGAAGCATGTTTGATCACTGTTATTTTCTCCAGTATCATATCTATTCGCTTGCCGTGCACCTGTTTCTCGGGCAGCGGATGAAAGGATACGAATACCGGAGCCATTTCGGCGGCGTCTTCTATATATACACACGCGGGGTTGGTTCCGGGGGGAACGGGGTATTTTTTGACCGTCCGCCGGAAGCCTTGATCAAAAAACTAGAAAAAGAACTGGTGGGTTTCAGATGAACAGGGCTGTTTTCAGGGAAAAACTTTCAGCATCCTGCCTGCTGAACCGGACGGACCTTTGTTTTGCCGACTACATTTGCGGGGTGCAGGCGAACAGTGAAGACCCCGACTCGCTCTGGCTGCTCGCTGCGATGGCAAGCTACTTTGTCAACCGGGGCGACTCCGCGATGTCGGTCGAGAGTGTAAACAATGTCCCGGCGGCAGAGCTTTTCCAAATCAGGGAAACATGCGACAGGCGGAACCCGGAATCCCCCGCGGGCGAATTTAACAACACGGAGTTTCCCGCCCTTGACGAGAAGAGCCTGCTGAAGAACGAACGCGCTGTAGGCGGCCCTGAAGAACTCAAGCCCCTTGTATACGCCGACGGCCTTTTCTACATAAACAAATTTTACCAGTACGAACTGAAAGTGGCGGAATTCATAAAGTCCAGGGCCTTTTTAACCGAAGAGGTCTCCGATATGAGGCGGGAAATAAACGATATCTTCCCCGAAAACCGGGTAAATGAGATGATAAACCAACAGAAGGTCGCCGCAATAGCCGCGCTGCGCTCCCGGTTCTGCGTTATTTCCGGCGGCCCGGGCACCGGCAAAACCACTACCGTCGGCAAGATTCTTGCTCTGCTCATGAAAAAATACCCGGACCTGGCGGTCGGGCTTGTCGCGCCCACGGGCAAGGCGGCGGAACGGCTGGGCGAATCCATTAAGTCTTTCAAAAGCGAATGGGCGGGGAAGATCAGAGAGAAATGGGGCGAAGATGCCGACGGAGTCCTGGATGCCATTCCGGAAGAGGGCCAGACCATTCACCGGTTTTTAGGGTTAAACTCACAAAGGCGGAAATACGACAGGTATACCCCGGCCCCCGTGGACCTGCTGGTCGTGGACGAAGCATCGATGGTTTCGCTTCCACTTTTCGCGAAGACATTCGAGACTCTGTCCGCCGGGTGCAGGGTAATACTCCTCGGCGACAAGGATCAGCTTATGGCGGTTGAAAACGGCAACGTGCTCAAGGACATCACGGACGCCGCGAACCTGGATATGTTTTCCGCGAATTTCGCGGAATGCGTTTCGGAGTTCACGGACGGCGAAATCGATCTCGGGGCAGGTATTTTTGAAAGTCCCGTCGCTGACATCGCGGTCCAGTTGGAACACAGCTTTCGGTTTCCGGCTTCCGGCGGGATCGGCAGCCTGAGCCGCGCCGTAAACGGCGCCGGCCCCGAAAC
>CAZGYO010000005.1:0-18567 GCA_964530455.1 uncultured Victivallales bacterium | reverse complement strand
CGGACTCCGCAAGTTGCCTGCCTGGCATCGTCCATTCTCTGCGTTCTTTGCGCCTCTGCGAGAGTCAATTGCTCATGATTCGAACGCTAAGCTCTGGCACCGGCGATTAGCTGGTTACCAGAAGCGATTTGTTTTATTCGAGCCCGATAGCGATCCCGATTTGGATTTGGATGATCTACCTTTTTGCTTATTTTCAGGGCTGAAAGCCTGTAATCCCATAGCCCGGTGCTGAGACACTCGAATTTTTCACCACGAAGGGCACGAAGAGCACGAAGGATTACAGAACGAAACGTTTGATGCCATTTTTCATGAAATAACGGGGCTAAGGGAGGCGTTCACAAAAAAAACTGTTATTAGTCGCTTTGACGTTATAACGTTATAGTGCTATTGTATAAAAATGGAGGATGCTATGACGACTTTAACACAAAGAGCCACAATTTATATGGACCCGGTTTTACACAAAGCGCTTCGCTTGAAATCAGTCGAAACCTCAAGGTCTATTTCAGATCTTGTAAATGACGCTATTCGCGACGAATTAGCAGAAGATGCTGATGATCTCGCTGTTTTTAAAGCACGCCTGAAAGAGCCTGCTCTTGATTTTGAAGACTTTCTTAAGAAATTAAAACGTAATGGCACAATATAAAATTAGAGTTCGCAAATCGGTATCAAAAGATTTAAGTACAATTCCCAAGAAGGATGTTCAACGCATATTAAAAGCAATTGAAGCTTTATCTCAGGATCCCCGACCACCTCAATCTAAAAAATCAGGAGAAGAGAAATACCGTCTACGATGTGGAGTTTATCGAGTACTTTACGAAATAGAAGATGAGCAACTTATTGTTTGTATTGTAAAAGCTAAGCATAGAAAAGAAGTATATAAATAATAAAATCGAAGCATTCGATTTATCGGATTCGCTGCACTCGCCGATAATGGTTGGCCGTTCAAGTTTTTCTGGCACTCGATCTACTCTCGGTGTTTTGATCAGTTCTCGAGGAATTCGTAGTGCAGGATTTTTATTTCGTTGGTGTATGCATCTCTGTAAAGGACAGCCAGTATTTTCTGCTCGGCGCTAATCTCGTCGAAATACATGTCGTAGCGGCCGAGTCTGGTATCGGCGCTTTCTATTGAACCCAGAGTATCGTTGGTGGTGTCGCCATCGTTGTCGGAATCGTCCCCGTCGATATCGAAGCCATCCTCCGTCACATCCGCGATGTCGCCGCTGAAATCCAGGTCTTTTGTTATCGTTATGTCCGCGCTGCCGTCGTCGGGGCCGCCGACATCAGTGATTGCCTGGGCGAGGATTAGAACGGTAAAAATGTTCTGTCTGACGGTGGTGATGTTGACTATTTTTCCGATGATTTCCTCCTTTTTCCGGTCGTTATCCTGTGCAAGGACGCCTCCGCCCGGACTGTTGTCGCTGAGTGCGGAGACATCCGCGATGCATGACCTGCTTTTGAATGCGGTTCCGCCGTTGGTCCCGTTCAAGGCCAGCACGGCGGAGCCGATATCGTCGGCTATGGAATCTGTAATGATCGCTCCTGAACTTCCGCCGGGTGACTCATAAGTTTCACCTACATAGATATTCGCCGCTATCGCTTTCTGGACCTCGGTTATATGGCTGTTCAGGTTCACTTTCCCGTGCCCGTAGATATCGGGCGACATCTTTACCTGGTCCAGAATGTCCGCGTCTCCGTCAACGTAATCCCCGCCCCCCGTCGCGGAACCGTTTCTGGCCTTCAGATTTACAGTCTCCCATTTTGCGCCTCGATGCACCGCGCCAAGTTCCCATGGCGACTGCATGGGCCCGTTGCGGATGTACGCGGTGGACACCCAGGGATTGGCGCCGGGATCGGCATCCCCCGCCGCGCCGGGGTTGCAGACGCCGGCATTGACGGCGCCGATGCTTCCCCGGTCGACTGTATCCTCTTTGCGGTTCCAGTCCGCGGCGAAATGGTTCTGGCGGGGGTCGTCGACCTCGTAGTTCACGTACTGGTCGGCAACACCGGCATCGATATCAAGCCCGGCCCCGCCGTCGATCCCGGCATAGTCTAAAAGGTTGCCGCCGTCATCTTTCAGATACGCTCGAAGCGCTATGCCGGTAACAGTGAAGTTCGTGTTCATATCCGCTGCCGCCGCATAGCTGCCCGCGGGAATCTGGACTGTCTGGCCCGAAGCGCTCGCGTCATGCGCGCGCGGCGCGGGAGCCGCGTAGGCGAATGAAAGCGTTCCGCTGACGGGTGGCAGTTCCTCGGGCGCGGCCTGCGACTCGTTGACGGTTGCCGAGATGGTATAGTCGATTTCGAGGGTCGCGTTAGGGGCTGCCGTCTCATATATGTTGACTATTTCGGGTCGTATATCGATAGAGGTATCGTTCCAGGAATACGTATACGGCCCGCTCCCGGCCTTGCTTACAGGAGACTGCGAGATCAGGACCCGGACCTCGTTGATGTACGCGCTCCTGTCGAGCCCGCAGTAAGTCGGCGGATCCGTCCCGGGATAGTCCGTGCTCGCCATCGAATCGCTGTCGCAGTAGTCTATCAGGTTCGCGGCTATCTGCCCGGCCCTCGCGGCAGCCGACGGAAAGATCCCCGCCGCCGAAAAATCTTTCAGCCACTGTATTCCCTGCCCGTTATGCGAGGCGCTAGACGTGTCGAACAGTTCCGGTGACTGTGTTATCTCCGAAACCGAAAGACTGTCCCAGTCGGTCCTGCCCAGATTGAAACGGTGGAAATTTTCGCCCGTATCGAAAAGCCCGTCCAGGTCCAGGTCTATCCAGCATGCCTCTATATCCCGGCTGTGGGGACATAGCAGCCCCGTGTAGCTGTCAGTATCGGCCTGGCTGAAAGCCGTGCCGCCGCCGATAATGTGTTTCCAGGAAAACCATTTCGCTGAATCCGGCCTCTTGCCTCCGGAGTTCTCGTAGCCCAGGTTCCGCGCAGCGGAAGAACTCAGCCCGGCCGCCTGCAGGTTTATTTCTGACGGGGAAACGCCGGGACGTGCTTCCGCGCCCGCGGAACCTTCGTCAACGCCGGAAGCGCAGGCGGAGTTCGGGTCGAGTTTTCCCGATTCGTCGATCACGATATACGCGAACCTGCCCGTGATGCGTTCATCGGTGCCGTCGTCCACCCTGATATACTTCCAGGTGACCGGCAGAGCGCTTTTGAACGCGGCCGGGTCGCTCCCGAACCATCCCATATAGTCCCGGGACGTGTTTCCGTCCTCAAAAGTGTATTCCGTACCCATGCGGTAAAGCCAGTCCGTGTCCCCGTCCGAGCTGTGGCTGAAAAGCACGTTCCGATTGTCCCAGCCGTCGTCGCTTGACCCGCTGACAAAAAAGAAAGAGTTCGTCCCCGGGTATATCCTGCCCTCAGATATGTCCTCGTTATAGAGCATTATCGATCCCGATACTCGTTCGAGCGCCGATTCGGCCAAAAGTTTCGCCGCGACAGTGTCAACGGCGCTTTCGGCCACCTTTCGGCTGATCCTGGACACCAGGGCGAAGGCGAGGGCCATGGTAAGCAGTATGGCCATAATGCCGAGGGTGAACAGAAGCGCTATTCCCCGCTCCTTGACACGCTGTTTTGTTTCTTTACGGAACATGTGCTTCATTTTACCTTTTACCCAGGAATATCGTCCTGCTGAAATTCCTCTGCATGTCATTGAGTATATCCGCATTGCCGGATTCCCGCCACTTTAAAAAAGAGCCGGGATCCAGCATGCCGATGTCTATTTTTATCGAGTTCGGATACGGCGTAAGCGAACCGCTTGAAGGCGGAATAAGGTTTCCATCCGCGTCGTAGCAGCTAAACTCCAGGTCGACCAGATACTCCGTGACGGTTTCAAAGTCCGAATCGTCAAATGCGGAGGTTGACATATTGCCGTAGAAATCCCATTCCGGATCGCTTATCCTGAAGAGGGAGCGCTGGAGTTCGTTGTTCGACATGCGGTAGCGAACTTCGCAGACATTGGTTTTTTCAGTTCCGGGCACGCCGTAGAGTACGGACACGAAGCTGAGTTCGCCGGAGTTTTTCTGCCAGAACGGGATGCTTTGCGTGTCGTATAGGGACGAGTGCAGATCCCTTGTTATCATTTCAAATGCCATGCCGGCATTTTCATAGAGACGGCTGCGACTGGACGAAGCCGACCAGACTTTCTGCGAGGAAAAAAGAAAGGTCAGGAGCGCGGCCATAAGTATCAGGAATATGGCCATCGCCGCCATTAACTCTACAAGAGTAAAACAGCCTTTCCGGCATCTTCTGGTCATGGTTTAAAAATCTCCCTGTAGAATAGTTCCCTGTTCCGCTGTGCGTACGGGATTTCAGCGGGCCAGCTTATCTCCACGTTCAGCCCGGCGGATTCTTCATAATCTTCGTCTTCGTTGTCGACCCAACCGCTTCCCGAGAATGTCTGCGAAGTCACACTCGATTTCCATACGCGGACGACGGCGATAAAATCCATAACCGCCGGGCTGCCCTGTTTTACCCCGAATATCTGGTTGTCGCCGGTGGAATAAAGATTGGTAGTCCCGATCCTTGTCCAGTCAGAATGGTCCTGCTCGGTCTCGCCAGGTCTCGAGGCCACGATCATTCCCGTGTCGTCTGAACTGCCGATGTACGAGGCCCAGTCTTTTTTCGCCGCGGTCGCGATATGCGCAAGGAACTGCTGGGCGGCATCTGCCGCGTAGTTGCTGCCGACCGCGTCGCGGTCGGATTTCAAGCCCACCGGAAACAGGGTCAGAACCGCGACCACTCCCAGCAGGATGACGCCTATCGCGAGGACCACCTCCACCATGGTGAATCGCAAAACCCGGGTCTTTCCGGCTTCATTCTTCATAAGTTATCCTCCCGGTGGAGGGATTCAGCCTCAGGTCGATAGTATTTTCAGGGTTTTTCTGTACAAGGCCGCCGGAATACGCGCCCTCGCCCACGCTGATATACAGTTCTGCCCCGGCGAGCCTGCCTGTGGGCTTGAAGACGACCGCCGCCACCCCGTCCACGTCGTCGCCGGCGCCTGAAGTGGACATATCCACATTGTCCACCAGGCTCGGGGCGTTCTGTGTTCCGTCGTACCCGGGATCACCATCCACCTCGAGTATAACCACGCCCTTCCGCGTGTTTTCCCATTTCTCCCCCTGTATCCACGAAACGAAGTTGTTCCCGGAATCCACGTGACACATTCGGAACGACGAAAAGAGCAGGGCCTGGTCGGCGTTCTCACGCGGAAAAAGCAGCGCCGTATGCCGCCTGGAGCCCACAGCGCGAGCGCGGGTCTGCCCGAGCTTTACGCCGAGTGACTCGGCGCAGTATTTTACAGCGCTGCCCTGGCTTATCCTTATGAATGCCGGCAGTGACACCAGAATTATGATCGCTATTATAGATATGACAAGAAGCACCTCAACCAGGGTGTAGACGCATCTTTTGGCGGCGTTTTTCATGGTTTTCAGCCGCGTATTACGCAACTACTCCTTGCTCCATATTCTTGTGTTCAGATTCAGTTCCTCGACAATACCGGTGGCGAGCTGCAGATATTCGAAATAGTCGAGAACCGTTCCGAAGCCCCGGTTACTTCCGAAGAGGCGCGGTTCAAAAAGATTTTTATTGCAGGCCATCGCTATAAACACCTTCGACCCCGTAAACGACACGAATATGTCTCTCGCAAGCTTTTGCCGGGCCCTTTTATTGAAATCGAGCAGCCTGGACATCATACTGGTGCTGAGTATGTACCGCGCCTCGATCTGGTCGTCGCCGTACACCACAAAACATTTTTCAAATTCCGGATCCTCGAGTTTTACAAGGTCTTCCCGGGTGATGTTCCACTTCTGGAACATGTTCCCTATGAACCCGAAAGTCTTCTCGGCGAAGTCCGGTAGTACTACGGTGGTGCCGATGAAATCTTTGTGGAAGTCCGCCACGAAAAATATTCCCCTGAAAATCGTATGCCACTGGGCGTTACGGCGCCCCTTGCTGTCGCGTGTCTCCGTCTTATACTCGGAATGTATCTCCGAAAACTCAAGTTGCGTTTCGCCGAGTTTTCCCGACACGTAGTCTTCACCGTTGTACCGGTCCGGTCGCCGCTGGAAAATAGTACTTTGCATATAGACACCCTCGGGAATGTACCTGTCAGGTCGGTACTCCAGCTTTTCGTCGATGAACCTTACAATACCACCGATAATTTTGGTTTTAAAGCTGTACGTGAAGGAACCGTACCTGCTGTGTACGAAAATAAAATACCCGAGGACACCGACCAGTACGGCCACTATCAGGCAGACTACCGCCACCTGGGGTTTACCGGAGACAAGAAAACCTGTAATTCCGCCGACCGCGATTGCGGTGGAAACGGTTATAGTTCCCCACAACGGGCGCAGCAGCGCTTTCCGTTCCTGTTCCAGCCTGTCGATAACCGGTTCAAGTTCGGACGCGTAGAAGGATTTGAGCTCCTCAATACTTTTCATTGCCGGTTCTCCAGCAGGTTTTTGATGTAACGCGATGCGTCGATAATGGACTCGAGATTGTCTTCGGCCTCCAGGGTAGAGGCCCAGAGTACCCTGTCTCCGTCCCGTCCGTGCGAGCCGAGTATTTTCGAAGTGTCGCGGGACACGCTCATCGGCGGCCACATCGACATAAAAAGTTCGCACGGGTCATATCCCGGCTTGTTGTGGATGTCCACGTGCGTGGCGTATTCGGGGGCTTTTTCGTTTTCACTCCACCACGGATACGCGAACCAGCAATTCTCCTCCGCCTCGAGCACGAGCCCACCGCTGCGTTCGTGGTCGGTCTCGCGCTTGCCGATGACCCTGCCGACGCCGTCGAGTTTTTCAAGGCGGTTCCGGGCCTGTTCGAGGGACTGTTCACCCTGTACATACACGTGCGCCACCTGATGGTCCACCAGCGCGAACGCCTTCGACGAGTAGAGGTCCGGATAGATCATTTCAGAGCCGCCGCGAAACAGTCCTTTCCCGGCCTTTATCGCGCGCACGGAGAAAAGCCCTGCATCCCGAAGCGCGCGGTTGGGAAATACCGCCCTGTCAACCCCGCGGATCGCGTAGTCGCCGAACACGCAGAACTCGTAGCCTGCGAATTTCGCGGACGCGAAAAGCTTTTCCAGATTGAGTTCCACCGTTTTAAACAAGTCCCCGGCGCCGTCGAACTCAGGCCCGTAACGCTGCAGGTCGTAGTCAAGGTGCGGAAGGTATACAAGGAACAGGCCGGGCGCTTCTCCCGATCTCAGCAGTTCGACGGCGGCATCCGTTATCCAGCGCGAAGATGCTTCCGACGCGCCCGGGCCCCAGTAGGAAAACAAACTGAACTTTCTGCCCAGCGACCGGCAGAGCCCGGGGTATAAATCCTTCGGCCGCGAATAGAAGTCCTGTATCATGCCGCCATGGTGCTTGTGTATGGGCGCGGGGGAAAGAAGCAGGTCGCTGTCGGGACCCAGACTCTGCTGCCAGCACATCTGCCCTACCGTTCCACCCTTTTCGCGGAAGCTGTCCCATATCCTCGGGCCCTCGCAGATTGAAGAGGACTGTTCCCAGAAAAGCGCTTTTTTCAAGGCGCGGTCGAAAAAGCCGTTCGCCACAACACCGTGTGATCCGAGAAGCGCCCCCGTCCGGAAGCTCGCCTGGACCGGGCACGTAAGCGCGGGAAAAACCGTCTTAAGCGGACGCACATGCAAGGTCCGCCAGAAATCACATCTGTTGTCGCGGTCGTGCCAGAAATCCCAGCCCAGCGCGGCAACCTGTACTATCAGCAGTTTTTTCATATATGACAATCTTTTCCGGTAGAAACCTACACGGTCCGGGGAGGCAATTCAAACAGCAGAGCAAAACAGCAATATGCGCGCTGAAAAATTTCAGGAGCCAATTTCAAAACTCCACGTCGGCAGCGCATGGGTATCAGAATCTAAAGAATTCAGGTACATATTCAGGCCGTTCGAGCTTTTCAGAAAAACTCGGATATGGAGCTTGAGACTACCCGTCCATTGACGATGCTGGCGACAGCTTTGCCTTTCGCCTTGTATCCGTCGAAAGGGGTATTTTGTGATTTGGAGAGGAATTTTGCCTTGTCGACCGTGTGTCCGGCATCGGGGTCCAGCAGTGTGATATCGGCAGGCGATCCCGGACGCAGTGTTCCGATATCCATTCCGAGTACCGACGCGGGGCCGCTGGTGAAGCATTCGACGAGTCTCGGCAGGTCGATGTGTTTTTTGTGAACGAGTTCGGTGAGCGTTACGGGAACGGCTGTTTCGAGTCCCGTCACTCCAAACGGCGCGCGGTCGAACTCCACGAGTTTTTCCGTCTCGGTATGCGGGGCGTGGTCGCTTGCTATTACATTTATAATTCCGGATTTGATTCCCTGGATCAGAGCTTTTCTATGTTCCTCCGAGCGTAGCGGCGGTTTCATCTTGAAGTTGGAATCGAAATGCTTGATCTCTTCGTCGGTCAGCGCAAGGTGATGCGGAGTTATCTCGCCGCTAACAGGGAGTTTTCTCCGTACGGCTTCCCTGATTCGTCTCAGGCTGCCTATGCAGCTTACGTGCTGAATGTGTATCTTCGCTCTGACCATCTCCGCGAAGATAATGTCCCTGGCCACCATAAGCTCTTCCGAGGCCGCGGGAAGACCCGGAAAACCCAGCACGGTGGACCAGTAACCCTCGTGCATGACCCCTTTTCCGGAAAGCAGGTCGTCCTCGCAGTGATCCAGGATCGGAAGATCGAAAGAGCGGGCATATTGCATCACGTAGCGCATGATCTTATGGTTCTGGATACAGCGCCCGTCGTCGGTCAGGGCGACAACCCCGGCTTTCTTGAGGCTGCCGATGCAGGACATCTTTTCGCCTTCGGACCCTACGGTGAGAGTGGCCGTCGGGAGCACCTTGACCACGGCGTTTTCACGCACAAGCTTACCAAGAAATTCTATAGCGCCGGGAGAGTCCGCCGGCGGATTGGTGTTCGGCATCGCGACAACAGTCGTAAAGCCTCCCGCGGCGGCCGCTTTCGTGCCGGATTCAATATCCTCCTTATCGGTGTCGCCAGGCTGGCGCAGGTGGACGTGCAGGTCGATGAACCCGGGACACAGCACAAGGTTTTCCAGCTTTATCTTTTTTGGCTTTTTCAGAGAATCAGCTTCGACGATCCTGCCATTGCTGATTCCGATATCTTTCACGGCATCGACTTTGTTTGCCGGGTCGATTACGCGCGCTCCCTTTAGAATACAGTTATCCAGTTTAAGCATTTCCGAGACACCCATTTATTAAGTATAGCACGGCCATCCTTACTGCGAGACCGTTTGTTACCTGTTCGAGTATTACCGACTGCGGGCCATCCGCTATCATGGAATCCAGTTCGACACCGCGGTTTATCGGACCCGGATGCATGACAAGGGCATCGGATTTGATGTGACGTACCGTTTCCGGGTTCAGCCCGAAAATATTCTTGTACTCGCCTATACTGGGGAAAAACGCGGCCTCCATCCTTTCGTGCTGTATGCGCAGCAGGTTGACCACGTCGGCATCTGCAATCGCGTCTACAAGGTTATCACAGACCCGAACACCCAGTTTTTCGAACTCCTCTGGAACAAGTGTAGCCGGGCCGCCTATGGTTATTTTCGCGCCCAGTTTCAAAAGCCCCCAGATATTGCTTCTCGCGACTCTGCTGTGCAGGATGTCGCCGATGATCGCCACATTAAGCCCCTCTATCCGCCCTTTTTTCTCGCGTATCGTAAACATGTCCAGAAGCGCCTGTGTCGGATGGCTGTGCGAGCCGTCGCCTGCGTTCACCACTCCTGCGCGAAGGTGTTTCGACAGGAAGTTCTGTGCTCCCGCCGATGTGTGTCTCATCACTATGAGATCCACCTGCAGGGCTTCTATATTCTTTGCAGTATCGAGCAGGGTCTCCCCTTTTGTAAGGCTGCTGCTCGATGCCGATATGTTGATGATATCCGCGCTTAACCTGTGTTCGGCCAGTTCGAAAGATGTGCGGGTTCTGGTACTCGGTTCGACAAAGAAGTTGACGACGGTCTTCCCTCTGAGAGCCGGGACCTTTTTGACCCGTCGCTGCGAAACTTTTTTAAACTCCGCGGCCGTGTCCAGGATAAGCTTTATCTCTTCCGCTTCAAGGTCATAGAGGCTAAGCAGATCTTTCTTCTTCCACTTTATCATGTTCTTTCCTTAATCTTAAACCGGCTTCTTGTCAATCAGTTCAACACAGTCTCTGCCGTCGATCTCGCTCCACGAAACGCGTACTCGCTTTTCCGGATCAGCGGTGACCGTCCTGCCGGTATAGTCCGCCTGAATCGGGAATTCTCTGCCGCCCCTGTCGAAAAGTACCGCGAGGCGTATGAAAGAGGGTCTTCCGTAATCGGTAATGGCGTCAAGCGCTGCTCTAATCGTGCGCCCGGACTGCAGAACGTCGTCGACCAAAACGATTATTCGCTCGTCAAGATCGAACGGGACGGTAGTCTCGTGTATCATCGACAAGTTTCGGCGCAAGCCTATATCGTCCCTGTACATGCTTGTGTCCAGTTTTGCTACCGGTGGAGATATGCCGGTATTGGACTCGATCAGGCGGGCGAGGCGCTCGGCCAGCGGCACTCCCTTCTGCTGTATACCGATAAAGCCAAGTTCCTTGTGTTTTTCGGGGGGAATATCGGATATAATCGCCTCAGCAATCTCATCCACAGCCGAGGCGACGGCTGAACTATCCATCAATGCTTTATTTGACAATCCTGCCATATGCTTCTGAGGTTTACGGAAAACATAATGGTGAAAGCCGAATAAACACGCGTTTTAAGAAAAAATTTCCATTTTTAATCTGAGCAGTTCGTGATATACACCTTCGCGCACGTCGAGACTGCCCATTCCGTCGCCCATATCTATTCCGGACATGTTTTCCCCGTGAAAGTCGGAGCCGCCGGAAACCGCGAGGCCGTACCGGGCGGCGGTCTCGGACAGAAACTGCGCCTGCTCGGGAAGATAGGTGCTATAGGCGGTCTCTATCCCGTCCAGTCCCATTTTAACAAGCTGTTTAAGAGTGTTGAGGACATAAGTTTTTTCGTTTCCGGCCCGGTGTACGGGATGCGCCCATATAGCCAGGCCTTTGGCTTTATGTATCTCTGAAATGGCTTTTTCCGGAGAGGGCAGAGTTCTGCTGCAGTAACAGGAAGAACCTTTTTTAAGGAGTTCATCGAAGACCGGCTGTGTCTCCTTGAAATGTCCCTTGTCGATGAGCACCTTCGCGAAGTGCGGCCTGCCGACGGACTCTCCGCCGGCCACTTCAAGGACCTCCCCGAGTTCGATATCGTAACCGCGTTCCCGAAGCTTCGAGATTATCCTCAGGTTTCTTTCGTCGCGGCTTCCGCGAATTTCGCGGAGCAGCGACAGGAGCCCGGAAGCTTTGTGATCGATAAAAAGCCCCAGTATGTGAACGGTGTGGCGCCTGTACTTGACTGAAAATTCCACTCCGGGGACCCCGGCGGGCATACCGACACCAGAACAGGCTTCCAGAAATTCGGGGATTCCGGCGACAGTGTCGTGATCCGTAAGGGCAACAGCCGCCAGGTTCTTTTCAGCGGCAATGGCGACAATCTCAGACGGCGTGCAGGATCCGTCCGAGGCGGCGCTGTGCGTGTGCAGATCAATTTTTCTTTCCATAATCAGGCCTCCTGGTTCCATGTTGAAACCGGCTCGTACGCCGACTCGGTATAATTGAACCGAAAAATCCCCATATTCAAAGTTCCGTTTCAAGAATAACAGCAAGCAGGGCGCGTTCCGTGATTGCGGAACATATTCAAATTCTTCATAAAAAACCTTGAATATAGCATTGCTTCATGTTATTATTCGCTCCCTTACAAGTGTGAGGAAGCTTTACTCTGAGAGGATACAGATAATATGGCGGACAAAAACAAAAGCAAAAGTACCGGACGACGCTCAAAATCGCTGCGTGGCAATAAAAAGAAATACTATGAATCTCTGTTGCTGCTTCGCGAAGAAGTGCTCAAGCAGATGAAATTCCATTCCGACGAGGCGCTTAAAAACTCCGACGGTGGTCTCAACAGCATCTCGAACCACATGGCAGATTTTGGCAGCGACAATTTTCTCCACGGGATAGAACTCGACATGATGACAAACGAGGGCGACGTAATCGAGATGATCGATGAGGCGATAAATCGACTTTTCGAAGGAGGGTACGGGAAATGCCTCGACTGCGGCTGCAAGATCAACCCGGAACGTCTCGAAGCCAAACCCTACGCGCAGCTCTGCGTCAAATGCAAATCCAACCGTGAAGAGAACGGCGGGCTGAGACCCGACATGAAAGATTGAACCGCGTAAGTTCAAATTCCCCGGAAGAACACAGAACGATACGCCTGTCACTCGCTGTCGGGTCGTTTCTTCTGATCGCTGACCAGGCAAGCAAGCTGCTGATCCAGAAGATGCTTTCCGCTCAGGCCGTAACAGTCATTCCGGGCTTTTTCAACATTGTCAAGGTAAACAATACGGGCGCCGCGTGGGGGATGTTCTCGGAATTCCCGCATGCGCTTCTGCTGATATCGGCTATAGCCTTTGCCGCGATACTTTTTTATGCGCGGAAAATAGCCGAGGGCTGGCCTGAAAGGTACTACGCGCTGGGATTGATACTGAGCGGGATCATCGGCAACTCCGTCGACCGTGTCTGGCGAGGTTCGGTCTTCGATTTTCTTGATTTCTACATCCCGTTGATAAAATACCACTGGCCCGCCTTCAATGTGGCGGACAGCGTGATCTGCATAGGTGTATTCATCTTTGTTTTCTCTTCGCTGCTGCGCCCTGGAGAAGATGATGGTTCAGCTGACGGAACGGGAAATGGGGAAGAATAGACATTCGGCTCCGTTGCTTGTCGTCGCCGGGCCGACCGCCGCGGGTAAAACCGATCTGCTTTTCAAAGTCGCGGAACTGCTTCCGCTGGAACTTGTCAATGCAGACTCGATGCAGGTGTACCGGGGGCTGGATATAGGGACAGCGAAACCGGACATGAAAACACTGGACCGGCTTCCGCACCACCTGTTGGGCATCCTCGACATTGACCAGAAGCTTACTGTGCACGATTATTTGAAAATGGCCGATGCGGCAATCACCGACATCGCGGGACGCGGCAGGCTGCCCGTACTCTGCGGTGGAAGCGGCATGTATGTAAGGGCGGCGCTATATGGGCTAGACCCACTTCCCGCCGATGAAAGCCTCCAGGGAGAACTGCGAAAAAAATACTCCTCCAGGAATGGGATCCGCGAACTTCGCGAAATTATGCGCAGTGAAAACCCGGCCGACCTGGAACGCTGGGGCGAAAATCCCAGAAGGATGATAAGGGCATACGAAGTTTTTATTCTCACCGGAAAACCTATGTGCGAGCTGCAGCGCGCCTGGGAACGGGAAACCCGGTACAGGACACTTGCCTGGCGACTTGAATGGGAAAGGGAAAAACTCAGGGAGAGAATCGCTGAAAGGACGCGGAAGATGCTGGAGTCCGGATGGATAGAGGAAGCCGCGTCTCTTATCGAGAAAGGGCTGCTTGAAACACCAACCGCCCGGCAGGCGCTGGGATATTCCGATATCGCCGCGTACCTTGACGGCCAACTCGGAATGCAAGAACTATTTGAAAAAATCTGCACATCGACGTGGCAGCTCGCCAGGCGTCAGCAGACATGGTTCAGAAACAAACACCCGGAAATGCAGGCGCTGCAGATGCCCACCGACCCCGCCGCGCTCGCGCGGGAAATCGAACACTTCGTGAAAAACGGGAACGGAACGGGAAAGAAGTGAATAAAATCATTGCACAGCAATGATTTACGTGCAGACTCAACAAAGGCGCGGTTCTTTCAGAACCTTTTCGAATATGCACATCGCTGTCGTAATCGATCCCGATCCCGATTTCGCCGGTTTGAAGCTGGTAAAGTCCTCGAAGATCAGGTCATCCTTCAGTACTTTATAGATTCCGGCCCGTCCGCGTGTACGGGTTCAGAGAAGCGCGGCGATATCTTCGGGCTTGTCTTTTCCCGGCCGGTATGCCGCAAGTACGAGTTTCAGGTGGTATTCGCCTGGATGAAGGATGTATTTTTCCAGCGTATCCGGCCCGCAGGACGAGGTGCCCAGGCCACGCTGTCCGACATCAAGATTTACAAAGGTCTCTTTTCTCGGGACGAGATCGTATGTATGCCTGGCACGAAAAAGGTCGTCTGCCGTGAAATGGCTGGCCGAAGATTCCATTAGAAGCGGGGCGGATATAAGTATTCCGGACCGTTCGGATTCCAGCGCCATCCAGCGCACGTCGGTCTTGTTGCCGTGTTCCTGGGGCATCACGTAGGGCACATACTGCCCGCTGACGGTACCAGAATATATTCCCAGCGGCGCACCCGCTTTTCTGTCGGAATATGACTCGTGCGGACCCCGTCCATACCAGAAGAGTCTTTCAAAATCCGGCAGTATCGACATTGTGATTCCGAGTCTCGGCAGTTCCGGAAGCGACTTCGGAACATTGAAACGACAGTCGAGCAGAAGCACGCCCCTTTTGTCCAGTTCACCCTTTATGACCGAGCGGATAAGGGCGGGTTTCCTTCCCCGGGCTGTCTGGATAATCTCGAAACCCGACATCTTGTCTTTTCCGGGCACACCGCGTATTTTCGACTCGATCCGCAGGCTGTCATATCCGGCCTCCAGCCATTTCCCGAGAGCCTTGTCCATCCTTTGCTGTGCGTGTCTGTATCCGTCGTTGTCGGTGGCTCCGCGCCAGATATTTACAAGAGGCCCCCCACGGGAGATTATCTCGATCCCGCCGGCGCTGAGAGAGGATAACGTGCCTGTTTTTTCGTCCAGCGCGATCTCGAGGGGAAGCAAAGCGGAACCCGGTTTCGCCCGTCTTTTGCCGGAGACGGGAATAGAAAGCTGCTCCCAGCCGAGGGTATGGCCTTTCGGAACCAGTTCCGTCTCCTTGCGGGAGAAAAATTCCAGATATAGAAATGCTTCTCGGCCGCCCCTGTTCAGAGCTGTCTTCAAGTCGAATGTCAATGTCCGGCTTTTTCCAGGAGGCGTCTTGAGAACGGGTAGACGCCCTTTCTTGACGGATACACCGTCTATGTCCAGGCGCCATTCACATTCAAGGTCGGCAAGAGACATGAAATCGCGCTTGTTCCGAAGCTCGATTCTCGCCTTTCCGCCGCTGATTCCCTTGAACTCCGCGGCAACCGGCTGGAAGAGCTTTTTCAGCTCATACATGGCTGGATGGGGGGTCCTGTCGGGCCAGACGAGACCGTCTATACAGAAATTGGCGTCGTTCGGTTCGTCGCCGAAATCCCCTCCGTAGGCCCAGTACCAGTTTCCGCCGGGCCGGAAACATTCGGCGTGTTTTTTCCCCAGATCTTTTTTTCTGGCGGCGGACTGCTTCGGGTCCGGATTCTTTTTTCCCCAGTTTCTATGTTTAAGTATTCCATGATCGACCCACTGCCATATCCATCCGCCCTGCAAGCCCTGATGTGATTCTATCGCTTCCCAGTAGTCCGACAGGCTGCCGTTGCTGTTCCCCATCGCGTGGGAGTACTCGCACATGATAAACGGCCTCTGTTCCTCTTTTTTCTCTTTTGACCAGTTGATCATATGCTCCACCTGCGGATACATCGGAGAGATAAGGTCGGAAGCAAGAAGATTGTCCCTTCTGGCATAATCGTTTGCGCCCTGTCCCCAGTTTTGCCTGACAGATCCTTCGTAGTGTATGAGCCGCGAAGGGTCTTTACGCCGTATCCATCCGGCGGCGGCGTCATGGTTCTCCCCGTAGCCGGTTTCGTTGCCGAGAGACCAGGCGATTATCGACGGGTGGTTTTTGTCGCGTTCGACCATGCGCAAACATCTCTCAAGAAACGCTGCTGCGTATTCGGCGTTTCTGCACATTGTATCATAGTTGGCGTGCGACTCGATATTCGCTTCGTCTATGAGATATATACCGTGTTCATCGCAGAGGTCGTACCAGTAGACGTCGTTCGGATAGTGCGAAGTCCGCACCGCGTTGATGTTGAAGCGTTTCATCAGCCTTATGTCCGCGAGCATGGACTCGCGTGTCACGGCCTTGCCGAAGATGTCACTGTGCTCGTGGCGGTTCACGCCGTGGATCAGGACGGGTTTGCCGTTGACCAGCAACTGCCTGTCCCTTACCTCGAGCCTTCTGAATCCGACGCGGCAGGAAGTACAGTCGGCCAGTCGGCCTTTCGGGTCGAGAAGTCTTAGCACCAGCGTGTAGAGGTACGGGGTTTCAGCGGTCCATTTTTCAGGGTCTGCGACTTTCTTTTCGAGCAGGACCAGCCTGTCGCGCCGTACCGAGCCGTCGTTGTTTTTCAGGTCGAGATTCTTGTCGAAGACCGGACTGCCACCGGCATCGTAGAGCTGAGCCGAAACGTTCCAGTCCTCAAACTTGTGTTCGGCGGATTCCAGCTCCACCTTCAAACTCAGAAGACCGTTCTTATAGCTTTCATCCAGGCGGCAGTCCGCGAAGACGTCCCTTATGCTGTGTTCCGGCGGGGAATAGAGGTAGACTTCCCGGTGTATGCCGGCCATCCACCAGTGGTCCTGGTCCTCTATGTAGCTGGCGTCGGACCAGCGCAGCACCCGGGCCGCGAGCGTGTTCTTTCCGGGTTTCAGATAGGGGCTAAGGTCAAACTCTGCCGGTAGCCGGGAATCCTTGCTCATACCCAGTTCCCGCCCGTTCAGATAAACGAAAAGGACACTGTCCGCCGCGCCGACATGCAGTATGACCCGCCTTCCACGCCATCCCGCGGGCACGGTGAAGCTTGTCCTGTAGAGTCCCGTAGGGTTTTCCCCGGGCACCTCCGGGAAGTGGTCCCTGAACGGCATTTTTATATTTGTATAGTGCGGATATTCATAGCCCTGCATCGTCCAGTTCGAGGGAACCGTTATTCTGTCCCAGCCGGTGTCGTCATAGCCGGGATCCGCGAACTTCGCGGGGGCGTTTTCAGGCCTGTGTTCAAGGCGGAACCGCCATCTGCCGTTGATGGGTTTGAAGAAGGGGCTCTTGTTCCTGTCCGCGCTTTTCGCGGCGCCTGTGTTTCTGTAGTGATAGAGAGTGGCCCTCGACGGGAGCCTGTTGACGCTGTTGAGCGATGGGTTCTGCCAGAGTTCTTTTCTCATCTCGTTTTTCCGTTAGGTTTAATGTCTTTCTTGCAATACGTTGTTTTCAAGCGAGATATACTATCGCCTTCTGTTTTATTGAGTCCACATGTATGTGTATAGCTTCCGCCCCGAATGAACCCGCATCAAGCACGTATATCATCTCTCCCCATTTTTTGGCACGTTCGGGCTTGTAGTCGGACAGGCGGTTGTCCGCTTTTTCAAGGAGTTCATAGTTTATGACGGAGTTTTTGCTCTGCGGCTGCAACGCCATGTACCTGATGTTCATTTCAACGAGGTCGTTGAAAAAATGCGTGCCGAGTGAAACGTCCGGCGTAAGCCCCTGATGCATGGTAACCAGCTCGCACAGTACCGCGGCCCTCTTTATCTCGTTGAAGGACACCGGGATCCCCAGAGAAGGCATGGTCGTCCCCCATCTTCCCGGCCCTGCAAGCATGATTTTCTCCGTTTCGGCGGCGCTGTTGCCCAGTTCGCCGACGATCCTGGCGACAATTGACCTATCGGCATTGGAAAGCTCCCCGTAGAACGCGGGATCGATATATATAAGCCTGTCGATCTGAGAAAACATGCTCTGTCCAATTATCGGGCCCGGGCTTTTTATTATGATATCCTTCGCTTTTACGCCCGAAACCTTTTCTATCTTTCCCGTGTTTCTCGCTATCTGGAACGGGCGGCACTGCAACAGATTGATCTTGTACTGGTCTTTTGACTCAAAGTTTGCGCAGAACTCAATGTCCACCGGGTGTTTGTAGGCCTCCTCAAGCACACGCAGTATTTCCCGCATGTCCGACACAAAGCCTGTATCGGTCAAAAGCGTCTCAAAACTCAACATATACGAAAAAACGCCCTTGAGCTTAAGTTCCCGGGCCCGCTTCTCGATCACCTCGTTTTTTTCCGCGAATATCTCCAGCGGAAGATCGGGGTTGCTTTTCACTATCTTCTCGAATGTCCGCCTGGACAGACCCTTTTTCAGATCCACCAGGTCAACCTGCCGCTGCGTGTATTTCTGTACGCCGTCGACGTTCTCGTCAGGACGCAGCATCGGCTCGTTGAGGGCAATGATCCTGGTGTAGTCGTCCCCGACCCGATCCACCGCATGCGTGCCCAGCCCGAAGACAAGTCTCAGGACGCCGGAGGCCGGGTCTATTCTGCTGTTCCAGACGAAGGGGTTGAAGGAATAGCCCACCCCGGCAATGTGAGGGAAGTAGAAACCGTTGTAGCCAGCCCCAGACACGCGCTGCACGAGCAGCGCCATCTGCTCGTCCTTGCCGAGAAGGCCGCGGTGCATCCTGTATGAAAGAGCATCGACATTCATTGTGCTCGCGTACACCTCGCGAACGGCCTTGACAAACTCGTCCATCCGATCTTCCGGAGTGCCCTGGTTGGAGCAGAAGACGCTTTAGTACTTG
>CAZGYO010000004.1:10243-18644 GCA_964530455.1 uncultured Victivallales bacterium | reverse complement strand
CACCGCCGCCGAGGCAGCCGCCGGGACATGCCATGAACTCGATGAAGTGGCACTTGCTGAATTTGCCATCGGCCTTGATGTCCTCCATGACTTTCTTGGCGTTGGCTGTGCCATGGCATACAGCGAGCTTGAGGGTCGCTCCGCTGAGCCAGTCCCAGTTTTTGAAGGGTACATTCTTGTTCATCTTGAGTAGCTCCGGCACCGGGCCGAGCTTTTTCGGAAGTGTAAGCTCCTTGTACTTGATGCCCTCGAATCCGCGGATCTCGGACACCTGTCCCGCAAGCGCGTCGGGGTCGGCGACCTGCCCGGTAACCAGCTCGAACACTGTGCGCAGAGCGGCCTCCATCACGCCGCCTGTGGCGCCAAAAATGATGCCCGAGCCTGTAGCGCTGCCGAAGGGGTCGTCGAAGTCCGACTTTTCCATCTTGGGCAGGTCTATGCCGGTCTCGCGGATCATTTGCGCCAGCTCTCGGGTGGTCAGACCGTAGTCTATGTCCTTGAAGCCGCTGTCGCACATCTCGGGCCTGTTGCACTCGAACTTCTTGGCGGAGCAAGGCATCAAGGCAACAGTAACGATGTCCCGGGGGTCAATTTTGAATTTTTTGGCGTAGTAAGTCTTGATTACTGCGCCGAACATCTGCTGCGGGCTCTTGGCCGAGGATACATGGGCCAGGTACTCGGGATAGAAGTGCTCGATATACTTAACCCATCCCGGCGAGCAGCTTGTAAACTGGGGCAGAGCTATCGAGGAATCCTTCATTACAAGCGCCTTGTAGAGGCGCAGGATCAGCTCGGTGCCCTCTTCGATGATCGTCAGGTCAGCAGTGAAGTTCGTGTCGAAAACCTTGTCGAATCCGCAGAGCCTGAGGGCGGTGTTCATCTCAAATGTCAAGGGAATGCCGGGCTCGAGGCCGAACTCCTCGCCTATCCCGGCACGCGGGCTCGGTGCAGTCTGGATTACCACATGCTTTGTCGGGTCGTCAATTGCCTTCCAGACATCGTCGCTGGGATCCTTGGCCCTGAGGGCGCCCGTCGGACAGCGGTTGATACACTGGCCGCAGTTGATGCAGATGACGTCGTTGAGCTTCTTCGAGGAGAAGGCTGCAATTTCGGTCATGTTGCTTCTGCCTACGGCCTCGAGCACGCCAACTTCTTGGAGGTCAATGCACGTGCGCACACAGCGGCGGCAGAGGATGCACTTATCCATGTCGCGGACTATCGCATAGCTCGAGTCATCCTTCTCATATCTGGCCTTGTCAGGGTGGCCGAAACGGAAGGAGTCCACACCATACTCCTTGGCAAGTTCCTGAAGCTCGCAATTGTTGTTCCTGAAACAGGAATAGCACTCACCGTAATGCTGCGAGAGCAGCAAGTCGAGGATATGCCTTCTGGCCTGGCGCACCTTCCTTGTGTGTGTCTTGACCGTAACAGGCTGCGTTATCGGGTAGGCACAGGATGCCTGCAGTGTGCGCTGCCCTTCCACTTCGACAACGCATACCCTGCAGACGCCCGCGACGCACAGGTCGGCGTGGTAGCACAGAGTGGGAATGTTTATATTAAGCTCTCTGGCGGCCTCGAGAATGGTGGTGCCCATCGGGACACTGATATCCTTGCCGTCAATGTTGGCTTTTATTTTACCGCCTAGCGCGTCGGGGTCAACGTTTGTGATCTTTGACCCTTTCTGGCTTACAGGCGCTCTTTCAGCTGTATTTTTCTCTGAACTCATCAGGCTATCTCCGTAATTAGTTTATACCGTAGGACAACGTCCCATGATTTCGTTGTTGAAATGCTTTATGATTGAAAGGAAAGCGTTCGGGCTGGACTGCCCGAGGCCGCACTTGGATGCGAGCTGCATGGTTTCTCCGAGCTTGCACAGCTCGTTTAGGTAGTCTGTGGAACATTCTCCCTTTTCGAGCAGCTCTATGCCCTCGAGGAGCTTTGCATTTCCCTCGCGGCACGGGGTGCACTGGCCGCATGACTCCTCGACAAAAAATTCGAGAAAGTTCTTTGCTACGTGCAGCATGTCCCTGCCGGGGCCGAAGACTATAATAGAGCCGCCGGTGGAGATGTCTTCGAAGGCAATCTTCCTGTTGAACTCGCTTACCGGCACACATATGCCGGATGCTCCGCCTATCTGTACGGCCTTGGCGTTTTGCGCACCAACCCTTTCAAGAAGCTGCATCACGGTGATTCCCAGCGGGAACTCATATACGCCCGGATGGTCGCAGTCGCCTGATACGCTGAATATCTTCAGCCCGGCGGATTTTTCAGTGCCGATACCTTTGAACCACTTCACGCCCTTGGACATGATGCTTGCTACCCAGAGGAAGGTCTCGACGTTGTTGACAGCGGTAGGCCTCCTGTAGAACCCTGTATCTACCGGGAAGGGGGGCCTGTTCCGCGGCTCGCCCCTGAAGCCCTCCATGGACTCGATAAGGGCGGTCTCCTCGCCGCAGATGTAAGCACCCGAACCCATGCGTATTTCTATGTCGAAGCTGAAGTCCCTGCCTTTTCCTTTCGGGCCGAGTAGCTTCGCCTTGCGCCTTTTCTCGAGAACTTCCTCGAGCCCCTTCCTGAGGTACTCGTATTCGCCACGCAGATAGATGTAGCCCTTGGAGGCGCCGATCACGTAGGCGGCGATGGTCATGCCCTCGAAGAGCAGGTCGGCGTACCTGGTCATCAGCACCCTGTCTTTGAAAGTCCCGGGCTCGCCCTCATCGGCATTGCAAACGACGAATTTCTCCTTTGCGGCGGCCGCCGCGGTAAGGTCCCATTTTATCCCGGTCGGGAAACCCGCGCCGCCCCTTCCCTTCAGCCCTGACGCTGTTATAGCGTCAATTACCTCATGGCGCTTCATCTCCAATGCGGAGCTGAGAGCGGATCCGGCATTTACCGAGTCAAAAGTCAATTCAGCCACATACGTGTTATTCATTTTGCTACCTCCTCAGACTGAAGGGCGTTCGCCCCGAAAACCTTTCTGCAACCCTCCAGAACCTCATGCACCTTCTCGGGCGTAACGCTCAGGAAGACCTGATCGTTAACAAGCATCGCGGGACCCTGGTCGCACATGCCGATGCAGTTAGCCCATTCCAGGCTGAAATTCCCGTCCGGGGTCGTCTCGCCGAACTTGATGCCGAGATCGCTTTCAAGCTGTCGCGCCACCCTGTCCTTTCCTGCAAGGTCGCAGGATATGCTCTGGCAGAGCCTGATAATAAAACGACCGTGGGGCTTGTCGTACAGGAAACTGAAAAAAGACACCACCCCGTAGACCTCGACGGGGTGTATGTCCAACCTGTCTGCGACAAGCTGCATTGCGTACTCGGAAATATGGCTGTATTTTTTCTGTATGTCCTGGAGCGTAGGCATCAGCGCAGCGCGGCCCGGGCCGTATTTCTCGATAAGCTGCTCCACTTCTTCCAATAATTTTTCTCTCTCGGTTATAAGCATATTCACTTCCTCTTTCTGGACTCAAGAAGCTCTTTAACTTTCTTGAGCAACACGTCCGGCTGGACCGGTTTTTCAATAAACTCGTCTACAGGCACCATCTCCTCGTTCACTCCGTATTCGGTTCCGAGAACCTTAGATACGCTGCTTAACATCAATATGGGAAACTTGCGTGACTCGGCTCTGAGTTCGCGAGCCATACGGAACCCGTCGTCCGGCTCGTCCATCATCACGTCAAGAATCAAAAGCTCAGGCTCCTGCTTCTTCACCTGGGCCATGCCCTTGTCCTTGCTGGGCGCCCAAGAGAACTCGTGCCCATGCTTCTCCAGAACCATTCGGCAGGCTTCCGCCAAATCCGGATCGTCATCAACCAGTAGAATTTTCGCCATGTCAACTTCTCCGCGGTTAGTATTTCACGTTTACTTAGGCTCAAAAATCAAAAACGAGCGGCTAATCTAGCCTGGACTGCCGTTTTTTCAAATACAGGGGGAGATTTTTATTTTTTGAGAAAAACTGTGGCAAGCATCGCGAGTTCAAAATAAAAATGGAGTCCCGGTGCCATGGGGGAACCCAAAGGGTTAACCCGTATATTTCATGAAAACTCGACATTTTAGAGTTAATGGCCTGTTTGTCAACAGGTTATATTCATTTTTCACCCGGAGGGCAAAGCCGTGCTCGGGATCGCCGTGGCTTTCTGAAATATACGGGTCAGGCAATCAGTTTTTCGATTTTCTCAATCAGTTTTTTGGGGTTGATCGGTTTTTCAACGAATTCGGTAATCGGCAGGTAAATGTCGTCAATATCCTTATTGCTGAATTTGCCGGCAAAGCTACCTTCCTTGTTGACTCCGGAGAGCATCAGAATTGGTTTTTCCTTGAGTCCGTCATGATGCCTGAGCGCGCGCGCCATCTTGAATCCGGCGCCTTCGTCATCGGGAAACATGACATCAAGGATAACCAAATCGGGATTGTAGCTGCGCACATTTTCCTCGAGGTTTTTGTCGTCCAGCTGTGATTTCACCTGATAGCCGGCACTTTCCAGTATCATAGTTGTGCTTTCGACCAAATCGCGATCATCATCCACGAGATAAACTTTTTTCATCTTAGGATATTCCTTTATGTGAGTTTGACTTATCTTTTATACAATCCGGGCTTCCGGAAAAATTACGGTATTGTATTATGCTACAGTTTTCCGGATTTGCCAGACATAAAAGCTGACTTTGCGAGCGGAAATGGCGCCAATGCCCGTTCGAAAACACCGAGAGAGCGTGCTATTGCCACTCCATAGTTGGTAATCGGCACCCCTGCGTTACGGCATTGCATAATGCGGCTCAGCATTTCCCGACGGTTAAAAGTACAGGAACCGCAATGGACTACGAGTTGATAATCCGCGAGGTTCGCGGGAAAATCGTGCCCCTGAATAGAGTCGAACTGGAGTTTTCCGCCAACATACTGGGTGAGCCAGCGGGGAATTTTAACCCTGCCGATATCCTCCCCGATCGGATGATGGCTGCATGCCTCAGCAATAAGCACCCGGTCTCCGGGTTGAAGGCGATCAATTGCCATTGCCCCCTCGACAAAGGTCGTCAAGTCCCCTTTGCATCTCGCGAAAAGGATGGAAAACGATGTCATAGGGATATTATCAGGGGTATCTCCGGCAACCTTCAGGAACGCTTGTGAATCGGTTACCACCAGCGCCGGGGGCTCCCGCAGCAGGTCAATCGCGCGACGCAATTCGCGTTCTTTGACGACCATACTCATCGCATCGTTATCGAGCAGATCACGAATAGTCTGTACCTGCGGCAGGATCAGGCGGCCGCGCGGTGCTTCAAGATCAATCGGCACCACCAGAACGGCAAGCTGTCCGGGCGGAACCAGGTCTCCGGCAATCGTCGGCGCCGAAAGAAACTCTTCAGGAACAATTTTGATCAGGGCATCACGGAACGCGGGCACGCCGTCATCAGGCATCTCGCCAATCCGTATACAGGATATATTCTGGTTTAAAATCTGTTCAGGAACCGCGATCTGCCGCGCCCCTTCACCGGATTTATTGAACACCGTCAACACAGGAATATCCTCCCCCTTGAAAAGTTCCAGCAATCCCTGCTCGACGTCACCCCATCCAGTTTGCGGATCAGTGACAATGACCGCCAGATCTGTCCTTGCAAATATTTTACGAGTACGATCAACCCGCATTTCGCCGAGCGCGCCGACATCGTCAATGCCCGCGGTATCAATCAGCAAAACCGGTCCGAGCGGCAGCAGTTCCATTGCCTTTTCCACGGGATCGGTTGTCGTTCCCGCGACATCGGAAACAATTGCCACATCCTGCCTGGCCACAGCATTCAGCAATGATGATTTACCAACATTTCGGCGCCCGTAGATGCCAATTTGCAACCTGAACCCTTTAGGCGTCTTCTGCATCTCTACCTCCATTTTTACCGCCAGTAAATCCGAGTTTGGTGACGTTTTCCGGAGAGCTGAGTTCAGCAAATTGCTCCGAAGTCAGCAGGCCTTGTTCGATAACGAGTTCGCGGACGGTTTTTCCGCTCTCAATCCTGGCTTCAGCCAGTTCTTCGGTCTTTGCATATCCTATCTCGGCAACCAGCGATGTCAGTGTTGCGGTAGCACCATCGACGTGCCGTCGGCAGAGCTCTTCGTCGACCTGAATTTCTGCCAGGCAATGGTGATGCAAAATCCGGGTTGCCCCGGAAAGCAACTCTATTGCGCCAAGCAGCATATCCGCCACCAGCGGAAGAAATGCGTTCAGCTCCATATTCCCCATCCCGCAGGCCATCGAGATTGCCTGATGGTTCGCGATTACGGTCAAGGCGGCTTGAGTTGCCGCCTCGGGAATTACCGGGTTAACTTTTCCCGGCATGATCGAAGAACCAGCTTGTCTTGGCGGCAGACGTAACTCACCAAATCCGGTATCAGGCCCCGAAGACAACAGCCGCAGATCGCCCGCAATTTTCAAGATATTTGCCGCCGAAGCCGACATAATGCCGCTGACCTCGACCAGCGCATCATGGTTCTGGGTAGCTTCAAGCAGATTTTCAGCGCGCGCCAGACCAATCCCGCTGATCTCTTTCAATGCCCCGACAACTCTGAAAATATAATCGCGCGGTGCACCAAGCCCCGTTCCGATTGCGGTTCCTCCGAGATTTATTACCCGAAGCCGTTCCTCGCACTTGTACACCCGCCAGCGATCGCGGCTGAGAGCTTCCGCCCAGGCTCCGAATTGACGCCCCGCGGTACTCAATACAGCATCTTGCAACTGAGTGCGGGCAACTTTTGTCACGTGGGCAAATTCCTTTTCTTTCTTCTGGCATGCTTCGAGTAAGCCAATCAAACCTGCCTCAAGTTCACGCAAACACCGAATTGCTGCCAAATGCAGAGCACTTGGATAAGTATCATTCGTTGACTGATGCCGATTGATATCTGCCAGCGGGTCGATCACTTTGTAATCGCCGGGCTCCCGGCCGAGTAACTGCAGCGCCCGGTTCGCGAGAACTTCGTTAACATTCATATTGGTTGAGGTTCCGGCACCGCCCTGAAGGGCGTCAACTCTTATCCATCCATCCAGAAGCCCCTCAATCATCTCCAGGCAAGCCTTCTCAATTGCCTCGGCAACGATCGGGTCGGGGAAGTATCCAAGCTCGCGATTAACCTGGAAACAGGCAAGTTTAACGGCGCCGTAAGCATGGATAAGCGCAGAATTTACGCGGCGTTTACTGAGCGGAAAATTTTCCAGTGCCCGGTATGTATGCACCCCGTAGAGCAGATCCGCGTTCAGACGGACTTCGCCAAGCATATCATGTTCGATTCGTTCCTTCACTGAGCAAAGCTCCTTTTGCTGACTCACATGTTCATGAAAAAATTTTAATCACCTTTAAGAGCCAATTTCAAAGCTCTTCGTGGCAGCGGGGCTTTTCCCCTTGCGCCTCAGATAATGCGGCGCGTCTCCGCGTGCGCCGATACCGCATTCACAACCGATGGATTCAATTCCGCGGCGTAAACCGGCAACAGCCTGTTCTCCGCTGCAAGTCCCCCGGGCGGCAAACTCATAAAGCCGATAATCCAACTGCGTTTCTGGTGGTGTAAAGTTCGGCATCACCACATTTGCTCCGGCAAGCAAAGCCCGCTCCCGACCGTCAGCGGCCAACGCTTCAAGAGCCGTGGTTGCCGCCAGATTGACATCCCGCAACTGTAACCTGGCGGCGGCAATCATTCTCAGTCCGAGATCAAGTTGCCGACTTTTATCGAAATCCTCAAGATCCAAGGCAAGCGGAGTTTCCTCATGGGGCAGATACGGCCCCATCCCGATCATGTCAATGTCCAAATTCCTGAGAAACAGCAGATCCCCGACCATATCCTCCAGGCTCTGGCCGGGAACACCAATCAGAAATCCAGTGCCTACCTGATAATCCAAATCCCGCAAAACCTCGAGGCAACGGCGACGAACCGTAAAATCATGATCCGCCGGATGCAATTTGCGATATAATTCCGGGTTTGAACTTTCAATCCGCAATAGATAACGATGCGCTCCGGCCTTCCGCCAGCGCCGGTAGGTATCCGGACTCTGTTCGCCCAGAGATAAGGTTATGCCGAAATCATCACCGAACTCGCGGTGGATTGAATGCAGAAGATTTTCTATAAAATCCAAAAATGCTTCATCCTGACGTTCCCCAGCCTGTAACACAACCGAACCCAGTTCAAGATTATATGCCGCGCGCACCGCACGCATCACCGTCCCGGCATCAAGCTCATAGCGGGATACCGAGCGGTTGTCCCTGCGAATTCCGCAATAATTGCAATTCTTTCGGCAGATATTGCTGATCTCGACCAAGCCGCGAAACCAGATTTGCCTGCCGGTATGCTGCCTGCGCACCGCAAAAGCCTTGCCTTCGATGCGGGAACGCTCATCCGGATCATCGCAACTCAGCAAAAATGCCAAA
>CAZGYO010000004.1:0-10233 GCA_964530455.1 uncultured Victivallales bacterium | reverse complement strand
ATCATGATCCAGATTCAGGCAATCATCAACCCTTGCAAAAATTCTGTCCAGAGACATACTCATCAGTAGTAAATATCCCGTTCTTGTTTTTCGGTTATCCGCTCCAGGCGATCACAAAGATCGCAACGCATCTTTTCATCGGCTATTTTGCGAAGTTCGCAATCAAGCAAGTCCTGACCCGCCGCGCGCGTCTCCGGCGAAGCATAATCCTCAAGATACTCCTGCAAGGTCAGAATCGCGTTCGGAGTACAAAGCCGTTCGATAAATCCGGGAATCGCAAATTCCATGAACTGTTCGCCGGTTCTACCCTTGCGATAACATGCCGTACAGAAACTGGGAATGTAGCCGTTCTTCAGTAAATCCTGAATAATTTCGTCCAGAGAACGCATGTCTCCAATCTGAAACTGCTCGCGACGCATCTCCTGATCGCTACCGGATTTCGCATAACCAGCCAGTTCAATCCGCGTGCCCGCATCAATCTGTGAAACACCGAACTCCATTACCTGCTGACGAATCTCAGGCGTCTCGCGAGCCGTCAGAATCATCCCCGTATACGGAACCGCAAGCCGTAAAATCGCAACCAGACGTTTGAAATCGTTGTCGCTGACAATGAAAGCGGGGTCGAGCCGCACGCCATGGGCAGGGCGTATACGGGGGAAGGATATGGTATGCGGGCCGACCCCGAATCGTGACTGTAGATACAATGCGTGAGCAACCAGGCCGAGCACCTCGAAACGCCAGTCGTAAAGCCCGAACAGCGCGCCGATGCCGACATCGTCACACCCCGCCTCGTAGGCGCGGCTCAGGCCATCAAGACGATACATGTAATCCGCCTTATGGGTTCCGGCGGGATGATAATCAAGATAGGTTTTATGATGATAGGTTTCCTGGAATATCTGATAGGTTCCGATTCCCGCCTCTTTGACGATGCGGAAACCGTCATGATCCAGCGGCGCGGCATTGATATTCACCCGCCGGATTTCACCCTTCCCCTTTTTCGTTGCGTAGACCCGGCGAACCGTTTCCGCAATATATTCGGGCGTGTAGTCGGGATGCTCCCCGAAAACCAGAATCAGACGTTTATGGCCGGCATCCTCCAGCGCCTCGACCTCCGACTGCAATTCATCGTCATTAAGGGTTTTACGAACAGTCGTGCGGAGGCTTCTGCGGAATGCGCAATAGTGACAGTCATTAACGCATTTATTGCCAATATAAAGGGGGGCGAAAATAACGATCCGGTTACCGTAAACGTCCCGTTTAAGCTGCCTGGCGGCGGCAAATATCCGTTCAACCTGTTCCGGGCCGTCTGCCGCCAGCAATACCGCCGTTTCTTCAATGCTCAAAGGCTGTTTCGCCATCGCCTTGGTGATAATATCCCCGACCCGCAGCGGGTCCGGGTTCGCATCCCGCACCAGCGCGTCAAGCTTTGCATCATCAATGAAGTCGATGGCACCGGCGGAAAGCCTGGATCTGTTCTGTTTACTCATTATCAGCCTCCTTTTCTGCGTCTCGCAAAGTTACTGTAAAAGCCGTTCCGACATCGGGCTCGCTACTTACCTTGACATCGCCGCGATAAAGTCCGGACAGCCGTTTGAGGATTGACAAGCCCAGCCCGCTCCCCTCGATATCCCGAGTTTTTTCGTTGCGAATCCGGGTAAATTCCTTGAACAATTTTTCCTGCTCTTCACGGCTCAGGCCAATCCCGGTATCAGCAACTTCAATGACGGCTGACGCTTCCTCGCGCCGCAGCCGTATGTCTACCTTGCCGTTGTCCTTGTTATACTTGACCGCATTCGAAATAAGATTGTTGAAAATGATATCCATTTCGCCACGGTCAGCGGTCAGAACAAGCTCCGCGGGCGCATCAATATTCATGGAAATACCGCGTTGCGCAGCATCGGGAAGCATCGTGTCGACGGCATCCCGGGCAATCTCTACCAGATTAAGCTGCTGCAATTCACGCTGTTTCTGCCCGGACTCAATCCTGGTCAAATCGAGCATGTCAAAAATCAATTTGCGCATCCCTCCTATCCGGGCAAGCGAACGGCTAATCATTTTCTCATAATCAACAATCTTATCCCCGGCAATCTTGTCATCCATGATGTTCAAATAGCCTTCAACCGCGTTCAGGGGAGCTTTCAATTCGTGAGACAGAACCGAGAGGAACTGGAAACGCACCTGGCGCTTTTCCTCTTCAAGCCGCCGCGCATGACGCTGCAGCAGGAGGCTGCCGGCAGTTTTCCGGACAACCGCCCGCAATTCATCCGGGCTGAAGGGTTTAGCCAGAAAATCGAAAGCCCCGGTTTTTGTTGCGGAAATGGCAACTTCAAGCGAGGCGTACGCAGTCATCATAATCGCGAGCAGATCATATTCATGTTCACGGATATGTTCCAGAATTTCCATGCCATTCATGTCGGGAAGTTTGTAATCGAGCAGAACCAAGTCAAAGTGCTCCTCTTCGAGCGCCGCAAGAGTTGTCGCGCCATCTTCGGCTTCTGTCGGCGAAAAACCAATCTGGCCGCCCATATCCGGAAGATCAACCCGGAATTTAGCCAAAGTGCGGGCGGCGCCAAGTCGCATGCCGGGCTCATCATCCACTATCAGTACTTTCAGCATTTCCATTTTTTCATTTCCAGCTTAATGTTTTCGGCACACAAAAAACCGCGGATATTCACGCTAAATCCGGGAAAAGTCGTTCCAGTTCGCGCTCAAGTTGTTCGTAGCGGATATCTTTTTCCAGCAAAACATCTGCTTTCAGCCAGTTCCGGGACTCATCGGTGCTGGCATCGAACTGCAGCCCGGTTTCGCCTGTCACACCGCTGATCATTATTACCGGAGTATCCGGATGCCGTTGCTTGCTGCGGTAGCTCAGAATGAATCCGCTGTCCTGGTTTTCGAGCATCAGATCGAAGACCGCAAGATCATAGCTCTCCTCGCCAATCAGCTTTTCACCGGCAAACTGCGAGTCCGCGGTCAACAACGAAAAACCAAGCTTCGAAAAATAAAGTTTTAACTGCTCAAGAAAATCCATATCATCGTCAACCAGCAGGACGGTCATTCCCCGATAAGGACCATCGAGTGTTTTGTTCATTGTACTGCTTCCTTTTATAGTTGATTAATGTTCAAGATGCTGTCTTCACCATGCCTGGGCAAAATCACTTTGAAGCTGGTTCCCGTCTCGCCCGTATCCGGATTATCATTAGAATCCACCTCGATTCGACCGCGGTGCATCTTGACAATCCCGTAGGTTACCGCCAGGCCCAGTCCGGTTCCCTTGCCCATCTGTTTGGTGGTAAACAACGGTTCAAATATCTTGTGTCGGATGTCCTTCGGGATGCCACAACCACTGTCGGCAACTTCCATCGTCACCTCTTCTTTGCCATCATAGAGCCGAATTCTAATATCTCCGCCATCCGGCATCGCCTCGATCGCGTTTGTCAGCAGATTGGTCAGAACCTGTGTCATCTGATCCCGATCAAGATCAACTTGCGCATTGGCGAGGTCATCTTCAACCGTAATCTCAATGCCATCTCCATACATAATCGTCTTCAGACAGTCATCGACCAGTGTGCGGATACTTGCGGGCTGAAGGATTACTTTGTTCTTGCGGGCAAAGTTCAGCAACCCGGAAACAATTTTTTTGCATCTCTCAGCTTGTTCCACGATCATCCGCAGATCTTCGTGCTTTTCACTCTCCGGATCCAGCTCATCCAGCAACAGGCCGGCATTGAGCAGAATCACCCCGAGCGGATTGTTGATCTCGTGCGCAATCCCCGCCGAAAGCTGCCCCATGCTGGCCAGTTTCTCGGCATTGAACAGGGCCTGGCGAGTCTGTTCAAGCTGACTGTTTGAGGTGTTCAGATCCGCGAGAGACTGCTTCAGGCGATCAATCGTGCTGGGCAGGCACATTTCGCTTTCGGCCAGGCCCTTGTGAATGGCAATCGCGTGCTCGCGGCAGGTTGAATAACCACACGCGCCACAATCAAGCTCGTCCTCAGGACGCAATTTGCCCAGGCACTCAAGAATAGTGTCGAGTTCCTCTTTTGAGGGCAGCGGCAACCGATGATCGTTAACCAGAAAATCTACAGAAATATCCATTTTTCCACGTAGCTCCCGGCACAGATCCTCACGCTCCCAGGCGTCGAACATCCGGATACGCTCCCGAACGTAGCGGCTGACCGCATCCAGCCTGGTAAAATACGGTATTTCATTACTCATCCCTGAACCACGGATACAACCGTTACAACAAAGTACTTCAAGCAGGCGGACATCAAGCGCACCATCCTCGAATTCCTTGATCGCCTCAACAAAGTTGTTCTTGCCGTCGGCCGCGACAATCTTGGAACTGAGCAGATCTATTTCCATCCCGGCCGCCTGCAGCATCCCGCCGCTCAAAGCAAAAAGTGCGCCAAGCCCCGGATTCGGCGGGTCAAACTCAGACACAGCAGCCGTATCCGGCTCAATCCCAGCAACAGAGAAAATTTCTCTCAATTCACGAAACGTCAATGCCGCATCAATTTCCGGCCGGCCATCACGTGAACGCCCGAATCCTTCCGCCTTCTTGGCAATGCACGGACCGATGAAAACCACCTGCAGATCAGTCCCGTGTAGCTCGCGCAAAGCCCGCGTCATCGCAATCATCGGGGATGCTATCGGTGCCAGATTACGAACCATTGAAGGATGATATTTCTCGACATAGGCGACAATCGCCGGGCAGGTTGTGGCAATAAAACGACGATCCGGATTCTTCTCTACCAGATCCTTGTACTCGGCGGCCACAATGTCCGCGCCAAACGCCACCTCGCAAACCATGTCAAATTCCAATCGACGCAACATCGCAACCAGCTTACGATAAGGAATATCCGTGAATTCAGCCGGGAAACTAGGCGCCAGAATCGCGGCAGTTTTCCCCTCTCCCGCAAGCAAACGAGAAAGATCTTCATCCGAGCGATAATACTGTTTCGCATTCTGACTGCAGACCCGGACACAGTTGCCGCAGCCAATACAACGGTCGGCAATTACCTGCGCCTGCCCGTTGCTAACCCGAATCGCCTTGGCCGGACAGTCCCGGACACAGGTGAAACACATCTTGCAACGGTCGTCAACTGTCGTGATCAACGGTTTGTCATTGTCCATTTTCATAGTCTATGCGCCATCCTATTTCATCACATCACGCGAACGATAATGCGTATGCAGCAGCTGATGGCTTTTCTCGCCGAGCGGCTCGCGGAGATACTCATCGTAAATCCGCTTAATATCGGGATTGCTGTGCGAAGTCCGCAGTTTCTCGCTTTGGTCTATTGAGTAAAGTGACTGTAGGCGCGCCTTTATCCGCTCCGGATTCGTCGCCATCGGCTGGCCACCACCGGCAATGCAACCGCCCGGACAACTCATCACCTCAATAAAGTGCAGATCATCACGCCCGGCCCGGATTTCATCAAGCAGTTTTGCGGCATTGCCCACCCCGTTGACAACTGCCACCCCGATATCCATATCCGCAATCTTCAAATGCGCTTCACGAATATCATCCAAACCACGCACTCCGGAAAGCTTAAGGGTTTTTAACTCCTTGCCGGTCAACATGTAATGCGCCGTGCGCAAGGCAGCTTCCATGACGCCGCCGGTACCGCCGAAAAGCTTTCCGGCAGTGCTCCTGGTGCCAAACGGCGAATCCGCAACATCAGGAGTCAATGAGTCAAATTCTATTCCGAACATGCGAATCAAACGGGCCGCTTCACGCGTAGTCAGCACCGCGTCAATATCAAAAATCCCATCCTGACCCATTTCCGGTCGCGCCGCCTCAAATTTCTTCGCGGTACACGGCATTATCGATACGCTGAAAATGGTTTTCGGGTCAATCCCCTCGCGTTCAGCAAAATAACTCTTGATGATTGCGCCCATCATCTGCTGCGGACTTTTGCACGAGGAAAGATTTTCCAGCATATCAGGATAGTATTGCTCGACATACTTGACCCAGGCAGGAGAACAACTCGTCATCATCGGCAGACGTCCGCCGTTCTTAATCCTCGAAACAAGCTCGGATGCCTCTTCCATTATCGTCAAATCAGCCGTGAAAGATGTATCAAAAACACGGTCAAAGCCTATCCTGCGGAACGCCGCCACCATCACTCCGTTGACGTCAGTCCCGGGAGCCAGACCAAACTCCTCCGCAATACTCACAGAGACCGCCGGCGCATGTTGCATTACAACCAGGCGCTCAGGATTGCCGAGCACTTCCGTAACCTCACGCAGACTGCTACGCTCACGTAAAGCTCCGGTCGGACAGGCAAGAATGCACTGCCCGCAATTGATACAGCTCGAAACATTCATCCCCTGCTCGAAGGCAGGCGCAACCGTTGTCTTGCTGCCGCGACCGACAAAGTCTATCGCCGAAACATTCTGAATCTCCTCACAAACCCTCACACACTTGCCGCAGAGAATGCATTTTGCGGGGTCACGAACGATAGAAGGGCTCGTCCGGTCAACCGTCTGGATGATGTCACGTTCCGTATATCGGCGCTCGCGAATTCCGTACTCCGCCGCCAGATCCTGCAACTGGCAGTTGTTATTCCGGACGCAGTAGAGACAGTCGTCCGGATGATTCGCCAGAAGCAGCTCAATGATGGTTTTCCGGGAACGGACAGCACGCTTCGAGTTTGTGTGGATAACCATTCCCTCCTGCGCCGGATAAGAACAACTCGGAACCAGCCCGGGCATCCCTTCGACTTCAACCACGCAAATACGGCAGGCGCCGCTCGGCGGCAGTCCCGGTATATGGCAGAGAGTCGGAACCTTGATCCCCGCCCGGTTCAGCGCGGAAAGAATAGTTTCCCCGGGTTCAGCATCGATTACCCGGTCATTTGCCTTAATCTCAAACATAGCTGTATCTCCGCATTCTTTGTTTATTCAACTATCACCGCATCAAATCTGCAGGCTTCACGGCATGCCCCGCAGGCAATACACTTTTCCGGGACAATGTAATGCGGCGCCTTTTTGACACCGTGAATCGCCCCGGTCGGGCATTTTCGGGCACAGGCCGTACAGCCGACACACTTATCTTCAAGAATCCGGTAGCTGAGCAGCTCTGAACAAACTCCCGCGGGACATTTCCGTTCATAGATGTGAGCCTCATACTCGTTGCGAAACCAGCGTAAAGTGCTCAGCACCGGATTCGGCGCTGTCTGTCCCAATCCGCATAAACTCGAGTCACGAATCACATTCGCCAGCCGATCCAGATACATTATTCCCTTGAAGCGGTCGAGCGCATCCGCGCCCTTCTCTCTTCCCCGGCCTCGGGTAATCGTCTCCAGAATGTGCAGCAACTGCCGCGTCCCTTCGCGGCACGGGATGCATTTACCACAGCTCTCTCGCTGAATGAAATCCATGAAAAACTTTGCAACGTCAACCATGCAGTTGCGATCATCCATAACCACCAATCCGCCGGATCCCATCATCGCGCCAACCGTTTTCAGCGATTCGTAATCGACTTCGATATCAAGATGCTGCGCCGGAATACAGCCACCGGACGGTCCGCCAATCTGTACCGCCTTGAACTCCCGCCCGTCAGAAATCCCGCCGCCAATGCCGAAAATTATCTCACGCACACTTGTCCCCATCGCAACTTCTACCAGACCAGTCATTGCAATCTTACCGGAAAGAGCAAAAACTTTTGTCCCCTTGCTACCCTCCGTACCAAGCGAGGAAAACCATTCGTGCCCGTTGTCAAGTATCCCAGGCACATTCGCCAGAGTCTCCACATTGTTGATTACCGAAGGCTTGCCGAATAAACCGCTGACCGCGGGGTACGGCGGTCGGGGCCGAGGCATCCCGCGTTTACCTTCAATACTGTGGATTAACGCCGTTTCCTCTCCGCAGACAAACGCGCCGGCCCCGCATTTTATGACGATATCCAGGCTGAAACCACCGTCCAGAATGTTCTCGCCCAGTAATCCGCAGTCGCAAGCCTGGGCCATCGCCCTCTCAAGGCGCTTGATCGCCAGGGGATATTCCGCACGAATATAGATATAGGCATGATTTGCCCGGATTGCATAAGCAGCAATGGCCAAGCCCTCAAGCAGACGATGCGGGTCTCCTTCAATCACCGCACGATCCATGAACGCACCCGGATCACCTTCGTCCGCATTGCAGATCATGTACTTGCAGTCCGCTCCCGTCTCCAGCGCAAAACGCCACTTGCGCCCACTTGGAAAACCACCACCGCCGCGTCCCCGTAAACCGGCAAGCTCAACTTCACCGCAAACCTCACCCGGCGTCAGCGTGTGCAAGGATTTCGCCAGCGCACGATACCCGCCATGTGCCAGATATTCATCAATGCTGCCGGGATCTATCAAACCGCTGTTGCGTAGCACCCAGCGCGTCTGAGAACCAAAAAAAGGATGCTCATCCAAATGCCCAACCCCCGACCAGGCATCCAAGCCTTCCTGTCGATGCTGAACCAAAACGTGATCAGCAGGAGCACGAGCCGCAAAAACGTCGTCCAGAACCGTATCAACAACAGCCGCATCCATTCGGCATAAGGTCAGCCGCTGCATACCCGGTAACTGTACATCAATTAGCGGCTCTTCCGCACATAAACCAAGACAGCCGACATCAATGACAGAGGCACTGATCCCTTTCCCGGAAATATAATCAAGGATCGCGCTACGGGTTTTGTCCGCACCCGCACTTAGTCCGCAGGTCGCCGCACCAATAAAAATCACCGCCTCGTCGACCTCTTCCCGACGCAATGCCGCCAGTTCCACAATTTCAGGCGCAGCCGACGCAGTTTCCAGAAAAACATCCGGACGCAACGCCGCCAGTAAAGCTTCCCGCCGACAGTCAATATCTGTATGCTTAATCATTTTACAGCTTCCTCTTGATCTGACGCCACTTCATCGCGCTGACGATATAAACCCAGTACCCCGTCAACACGCTCAGAATTCAATTTGCCGTGAAACTCCCCGTTGACACTGATAACCGGCGCCAGCCCGCACGCACCGATACACGCAACAACCTCAAGACTGAACATCCCGTCACGACTCGTTTCGCCAGCCTTGATGCCGAGCGCACGTTCCAGAGACTCAAGCAACTGCGCAGAACCCTTTACATGGCATGCCGTTCCCCGGCATACCTGAATGTGATAGAGTCCTACCGGCTGAAAACGAAACTGATTGTAAAACGTGGCAACCCCGTAAATCTTTGCCGATGCTAAATTCAGATGACGCCCAACCGCCAGCACCGATTCCTTCGAGAGATAGCCTTCAGCCTCCTGAATTTCCTGCAAAATAGGAATCAGCGAATTGCGCCCCGCGCCGGGATGACGCTCAAGTATCTCGGTCAATACGCTCATCTTATCCAACCTCCAAAATTATTTAGAACTCGCAAAATAAGCCACCTTCTCCAAGGCGGCGGTGATGTCAATATGCTCAAGAAAAACCGATTGGTCAACCCGCAGAGGAACCGGAGCAAAATTCAGTAGCCCGCGAATACCCGCCGCCGCCGCCGCATCCGCCACATCCTGTGCTGCAGAACCCGGAACCGCAATAATTCCCAGTGAAATCCCGTCCACCGAAACCCGTTCCGGTAAATCATCCAAATGATAACAACGACAACCGGAAATAACCCGGCCAAGCTTGCTCTCATCCGTGTCAAAAGCCGCAACCACAGTCAAACCGCGCTGGTAAGCAAAATGCGACAGCAAAGCACGACCGAGGTTCCCCACCCCGAACAACGCTATACGACGACCGAAACCACCGCCAAGTACACGCTCTATACAGGCGAGCATCTCTCCAACGCGATAACCACAGCGCGGACGACCCGAAAATCCTATCGCCATTAAATCACGACGCACCTGTGGTGCCGTGTTGTTCGCAAAAGAAGCCAGCTCATGTGAAAAAATAGTCTCGCAACCAGACTCAAGCATTCCACTCAATAAACGACGATACATCGCCAGGCGCTCCACTGTCCGGGCCGGAATCTTTGACTCGTTGACCGATTTTTTCATCTTTACCGATTTCTTTCCCGTGCATTATATTTTGAACTGTTAATATTTTAACAAATTCAACGGACAAGTCAAGCCGTTTTTGTTAATTTTTTAACATATTTTATATATCTCTTTGTTGGCCAAAAATTTATATTTTTTATATATTATTCACACAATTTTAAAATGCTTGTCCTGTTAACCCGTATATTTCAGATATGTAGTTTGTCAAGTTTTCAGAAGGATACATTCAG
>CAZGYO010000003.1:0-18656 GCA_964530455.1 uncultured Victivallales bacterium | reverse complement strand
TACGCTCGCAGCCAGGCGACGCACAGGCAGGCGGTTCACGCAGAGTTTTGAAACTGGCTCTTTACATATTCGGTACCAGAAAAATCCCCCCGGGGTTTCCGGAGGGATTTGAAACAGGCTCATCAGTTTTCTATTGCTTCAGCCGGCCAGCATGCTTGCGACTGTATCGACGGCGGAAGCTGCGTCGGGCGCGTATCCGTCGGCGCCTATTTCTTTGGCGAAACTGTCTGTCAGGGGCGCGCCGCCGACAATGGTTTTAGCTGAGACGTTTTCGGAGAGGAGCTTTTGGACGGTGTCCTTCATCGCCCCCATGGTTGTGGTGAGCAGCGCGCTCATTGCGACGACTTCGGCTTCGTTTTCTTTGGCGGAAGAGACGAATTTTTCCGCTTCAACGTTGACGCCGAGGTCGATTACTTTGTATCCGCCGCCCTCGAGCATCATGCCTACAAGGTTCTTGCCGATGTCGTGAAGATCGCCCTTGACCGTGCCTATGCAGATTGTGCCCTTCGGTTTGATATCGGCCTCGACGAGGCGGGGTTTGATTATTTCCATCCCGGCATTCATCGCGCGGGCGGCGATCAGCATTTCCGGCACGTAGACTTCATTCTTTTTAAATTTTTCGCCGATAATGGACATAGCCTTGATCATGCCCTCCTCGAGGATTTTCTCCACGGGAATTTCGGCATCTATCGCCTGCTGTGCCAGATTCTTCACATCGTCGGCTTTGCCCTTCATCAGGCTTTCACGTATTTGCGACAACAATTCTTCACTCATGTTTTTCACTCCTGTTTTTTTTGAAGCTGACTTTAACGCGGATTGCTTGACCCGCCGGCAAAAACAGTATAAAATACCAAAGAAAGGGCGGGTTTCATAGTAATATGCGCCATAAAAATAAAAAAATACTGCAAAAAAGCGACCCTCTACTGTCCAAAAGAGTATCCCGGGTACTTAAAGACATCGACGAATACGCGCTTTGCGGCGGCGTTTTTTACGACTCGGGGTTAAATTCGCCCTCGATGATCGGTTACGCTTTCTGCCGTTTATGCCGCGAGTGCGTTCTCCATCCCAGGGCGGGCGGTTTCTGCCGCCAGAACGCGACCGCCGGGGCTATTCAGTCGCTTATACGCGGAAAAGCCTACCACTGGACCTGCTGGCTGGGCTTGCCTGCCATGGTTCTGCCTGTCTGTCCCGACGGAAAAAAGATTCTTGGCGCGATCGAAATTGGCGGCCTTGTGCAGAAAGGCACTTTTCAGGGGATACAGCATCAGATGATATCGATACTCGGGAACCTGGAGACGAAAAGGAAGCTCTCACTATTTGTAAACGCTTTCCAGGGGATAGAACAGGGCCCGGAACTGGACATCAGGCAGCTTGAGGCTTTTTTCACGGAGACGCTTTTCACATCCGGTCTGCTGAACGCCTCCAGGTTCGAGGAAAACGCCGCGAGCTGGAGCCAGCAGAGGCGTCTCGAAAAGGGAATGAAGCAGATGGGTTCCGGTGACAGGTTGAGACTGTCTGTCCTTCTTTCTGAATTTCTGCCCGCGGGACGCGTACACGGCTCGGAAGATGAACTCAAAGGCAAGGTGGACGAGATACTGACCCTGGTGCTTCTGCTTGCCGACGGCTCCCTTGACAAAATCAAGGCGATGCTGGTGCCGTTTATCGCGGTGATGGAGCGTGAGTCCAGGCTGGAAAGCGAGAAGCCCGGCGAAATCGCCGTCCTCTTCAATTCCGAAAGGGAGAAATTTGAATCCTTCACAGAGTCGAAGGACATATGTTTCTGGTTTGAAAAGACAGTGCTGCGCATCTATGCCGAACAGCTTGTCGAGAAAAACCGGCCCCTGCTTTCAAGCCGCATCCTGGTTTATCTCCAGGAGAACTACGGGAAGAAACTCAGCATTGCCAAGGTCGCCAGGGCTGTAAGCGCCAGCACTTCCAGCGTGATGCACAAGCTCAAGAAAGAGACGGGCCGCACATTTTCCGAACAGCTTGCGGACATACGGATAAAGGAGGCGAAACGTCTTCTCACGTTCACTTCGCTTCCCCTGGGGGAGATCAGCATACGCTGCGGGTTCCGGGATCAGAGTTATTTCACGAAGGTCTTCAGAAAAAACGTGAATCTCAAGCCGGGCGAGTTTCGCAGGATGCTCAATTCCTGACGCCCGTGGCGGCTTCAAGCCCCGCCCTTGCATTTTCCAGGTCAATCATGGCTCCGATGTATTCGGTATCGGACTCCACCAGATCGCGCTGTGCTTCATTAAGCCTGGTGATGGTTGTGTTTCCGGCCTTGTATTCCTCCTCGACCAGAGAGCGGTTTTGTTTTACCAGTTCAAGGTTTTCGCTGAAGATACTGATCTGCTGCTGTGCCTGGACATAGTTGTCGTAGGCCTGCCTGACCTCGGAGACCACCTCGATCCACTTCTCTACAAGCAGCAGCTCCTCCCGGGCCATGAGAGCCCTGGCTTCCCAGAGGTCGGCTATCCTGCCGCCCCCGGAGAACAAGGTCCAGTTCATACTTGCCCCGTAGTTCAGGCGCCTGTCGCGGGAGTGTGAACGCATATGGTAGCGCCCATCGTAGCCGGGAGCGGTTCTGCGGTAGCCGTAGTCCGCGTTGAGATGGAATTGCGGAAAAAAAGCGCCGTACCTGGACCAGAGTTCGTATTTTGCGGCGGCCAGGGCGTGCCTGAAAGATCTCAGATCCGGCCTGTTGTTCAACGCGCTGTCGAGATATATGTCTATGCCGGAAAGCTGCCGTTCTTTCTCTTCTTTCATTGGCGGGAGTACCACCGAATCGGGAATTGTGCCTCTTGTTATTCCGAGCAGCGCTGAAAGTATGTATTTTGAACCCGCGTGATCGTAGCGCGCCGAGATAAGTGCGCTTTTTGCGTTGTTTATGCGTATCCGGAAGTTCAGGACCTCGCTGAGAGGAACTGTCCCGGCTTCATATTTCGCCCGGGTTTCGTCGAGCAGTTTCTGATTGAAATCCCTGTCGGTTTCCGCGATGCGCATCTTTTCCCGGGTAAGTATTACATCGTTGTAAGTCAGCGACACGGTTTCCAGAAGAAGCCTTCTTGAATCCCGGTTGAGTTCTTCGGCCTCCCGTTTCTCGGCGTAGGCGGCCAGTGTGTCCATAGTCCTCATAAGGCCGTCGAATACCAAAAGTCGCGCTCTGAACCCGCCGTCGTTCGTGCTGGATATTGATTTAGCGCCGGTGCCTCCGGACGCAGTGGGAGTGTAGGCGTTTTCAGTGGTCTCCCAGTATGCGTCCAGTGTGGGCATATATGTGCTGAGTCTTTCATAGAAACGGGCTTTCGCGGCTTTGAAAGAATGGCGGGTCGAGAGGTAGTCGGGGTTGTTTTTAAGCGCTATCTCCTCGGCCTTTTTCAAAGTAAGCACACTGCAGTCCCCGGGGAAACCGCGGTGTCCGATTCTCGACGAGAAGGAATCCGTCTGATTTTCGTTAAGCGCTTCCGGCACGGGGGAATAGTTGTAACAGGCGCCCGCAAACGCGAGGAGAGCGGACAAAACAGTAAGTTTAGCAAGCTTTATCATTTTCATATTGGCATTGTTTAATTTTGAATCCCATGCGGCCCATGCCTCTTTATCATCGGGCACGGAGACTTTTGAAATTGGTTCCGATATATAATACATCCGCGGAATTTTTTGACAAGCAGACTTCCCGTTATTCCATGAAAAATCGATTTCGATAGCGAAGAAATAGAAAAACCGATGCCTCGCTGCTACAGCACACTGGCTTTGTAAAATATACTGGTTAACCCGGCATGTAATCGGCCCGATTCCTGATTCATGGCCGAAACCTTCATTTTTCTGCAAAAGACTTATTGCATAGAGGTTAAAAAAGATATAGATTCCAAACTGTATGCATTAGCCCGCATATTTCATGGAACAGTCGGGTCAGCCGTCTGCGGGCTTTACAGGAACAGAGCACATAATAAGGAATTTGTAAAGATGCAGTATATCGTCAAGGGCAAAGACGAGAAGGAATACGGGCCCGTCGACCAGGAAACCCTGCAGAAGTGGGTGGAGCACGGACGCGTCATGCCGGATACGCTGGTGCGCAACCATCTTATCAAACACAGCTTCAAACGCGCGGACGAGCTCGAATTTCTCCGCCTTTCCTTCGCCGTGCAGATGGAGGTAAAAGACGACGAGGCCGGACTTGCGGATCGGTTCAGGGAGGTCCTGGGACTTTTCTCGAAAGGGAGCGGCAAAAAGGAAGCAGACAAGCCGAACACCGCCTACCGCCAGAAATATATGGAGCAGGGCGCCGGCCCCCTCGCACGGATTGGAGCCTTTGTCTTCGACGCTTTTGTGCTGGGCTGCTGGGGCGCATCTCTGGGCCTGCTGTGCTTTCTCTCCGTGCAGGGCGGCTCCGATGTCAACGCGGCATTCCACAACCTTTTCCTGGTTTTCTTCCTCGGTGTGCTTCTGTACTACGGCATCGCGATCGGAGTATATGCGCAGACATTCGGCATGTGGTTCTGGGGCATAATGGTTGTGACCTCGGAAATAAAAGAGGTATATCTCGGCAGAGCCTACTTCTATACGATATTGATGATACTCCTGGGCTGGCTGGCTCCCATAGTCTCTTTCGTGAACCCGAAGAACTTTTCTTTCCACGAAGTCCTGAGCGGCACGAGGGTGATCCATATCGCCGCAAAACCGAAGGCATAAACCTAACCCGAAATTCATATTCGGCTTTGCCGAATCTGAATATGCACGGCAAAGCCGTGCTCAGGATCGCCGTGGCGCAGGCAGGCGGCCACGGAGAGTTTTGAAGCTGGCTCTACAGTTGCGCCTTGATGCCTCGCTGCTACAGCGCGCGCCGGTTTTGCGAAAAAAGGGTGATGAGAACCAGCGGACTACTTCTTATAGACCTCAATCCCGTTGATTATTGGGTTCTGGGCCTTTTCGGTAAACGCCAGTGTTATCTCACCATCAGTTACTTCCACGTCGACTTCCTTGACGACCGCGGTGAACAGTTTGCATCCTGCTTCTTTAAACGGGTCGAAGTCAACGAGCGCTTCTTTGTCTTCCGCCTTGACGGTGAACACTCTCATTCCGGCATCCGTGATTCCGTCGTATGTCTCGGCGAAATGCAGTTTCAGCCTGTAGCTTCCGTTTTCCACGGAAATGCGGTAGTATGCCATGCCGAAAAGTTCGTTCAGATAGACTTCATCGATCTCGGTCCCCTTGACCTCGACCTTCCCTCTGCCCGCGGAGCTTCCGTACTGGTAGCCCCAGCTTCCCTTTTCGAACATCTTGTCGGCTTCCCAGACGTTCCCGGCCGGGTCCGTGTACTGCGTAAACGCACCGCAGTTGATTCTTTTGACGCAGACTCCCCCGTCGCCGGACAGCATAGCGCATCCCGAGACGAAAAGAGAAAGCAGCATCGCGGAGATGATTGGCGTAAGAATTTTTTTCATTCTTCCAGGCCTTCCTTTCCTGCTTTCCTGTTTGAGATTATTTAAATCTGAGAGCGTCTAACATAACACTACTATGCGGAATTCGCAAGTCAAAGTACGCTTCCCGCGCAAAACAGCACGAATAAAAACCTGTTTGAAGTTAAAAAAAATGCGAGCTTGATGTATGGTATATGTACAAACAACCGGTTAAAGGGAGACTGTAAAGATGCAATACGGGTATTTTGACGACGAAAAACGTGAATACGTAATAACGCGCCCCGACACTCCGCGCCCGTGGTCCAACTATATCGGAAGCGCCGATTTCGGCGCCGTCATAACCAATAACGCCGCGGGATACACATTCTACAAGTCGGCCGCGCAAGGCAGGTTGACCCGCTTCAGGTTTAACTCGATTATGGCGGATATGCCCGGCAAATATGTCTACATAAGGGACAACGAAAACGCGGATTTCTGGACAAATTCCTGGCAGCCTGTCGCAAAGGACAGGGACGCTTTCGACTATAATTGCCGTTTCGGCACCGGATACTGCGTGATCAGCTCCGAATATGCGGGCATAGCATCGGAATGCACGTACTTTGTTCCGGCCGGAAACGCATACGAGGTCTGGAACGTTGAAATTGAAAACAGATCTGAATCTTCCAGAAGACTTTCGGCCTTCCCTTTTATCGAGGCACAGTGCAACTGGAACGCTATTGACGACTCATTCAACCTGCAGTACAACCAGTACATAGTGAAAACCGAAATCGTGGACGGCATTATTGATATAGGATCTAATGTCAATATGCCCGAAGACCCGGAAAACTTCACCAACAAGGACCAGAAACGCCACCGCTTTTTCGGCCTGTGCGGAGTGGAAGCCGCTTCCTTCGATTCCGATCTGGAAAAGTTCATCGGAAACTACGGTTCCTATGCCCGGCCGAAAGCGGTCACGAATGGAAAATGTACGGGAAGCCTGGCCGCGGGCGACAACCCCTGCGGCGCCTTTCAGGTAGACCTCGACCTCCAACCCGGCGAAAAGAAGCTCTTTACCGTTGTGTTCGGCGCAGGTCAGGCAGGTGACGCCGGAAAGGCCGCGCTAAAGTCCGTCAACTCGCAGGAAAAGGTGCGCTCCGAACTCGAAAAGGTCCGCGACTACTGGCATTCCAGGCTCAAGCAACTCAGCGCGAAAACTCCCGACAGCTACTTCAACTCCATGGTCAACACATGGGCTCCGTACAACAACCTTATGACTTTCTACTGGTCCAGGACGGCCAGCATGGTATACGCAGGCGAACGCGACGGGCTTGGTTTTCGGGATTCCGTCCAGGACATAGTAGGGGCGTCGTCCATTGTGAATGAGGAGGCAGGCGGACGGCTTGAGTTGTTGTTGACCGGGCAGGTCTCGACCGGCGGCGCGATGCCGGTGGTAAAACCTTTCGACCACCATCCGGGAAAAGAGTCGGCGGACCAGAACTACCGGGCGGACGACTGCATGTGGTTTTTCAATGCGGTACCCGAATATGTCAGGGAGACCGGGGATTTCGATTTCTACAAAAAGATACTCCCCTACGCCGACAAGGGAGAGGACACTGTGTTCGGACACCTGCGCAGGGCAATAGAGTTTAACCTCGAAAGATCCGGCGCGCACGATCTTCCGTGCGGACTTCACGCCGACTGGAATGATTGTATCCGCCTGGGAGAAAAGGGTGAAAGCGTTTTCGTCGCTTTCCAGCTCAGGCTGGCGCTTGCGGAGTACGCGGAAATAGCCCGGAGACTGGGAGAAACGGGCGAAGTTCGCTGGTCCGAAGAGAGGCTTTCGGAGCTGGACTCAAGCCTTGAAAAATATGCCTGGGACGGCGAATGGTACCTGCGGGCATACAGGTTCGACGGACTCAAATTCGGTTCCGCCGAAAGCGACGAGGGCCGTATTTTTATGAATCCACAGACATGGTCGGTCATCAGCGGACACGCAAAAGACCAAAAGGCCGCAACAGTCATGGAGGCTATGCACCGCGAACTCGCTACCGAATACGGCATCATGATCTGTACCCCCCCTTATGTCCAGACGGACCCAGAAGTCTGCCTCGGGCGACTGATGAATCCCGGAATGAAGGAAAACGGGGGTATCTTCAACCATACACAGGGATGGGCGGTAATGGCTGCCGCGAAACTCGCAATGGGGGACAGGGCCTGGGAATATATGAGGGCAGTGATGCCCGCCGGCTTCAACGACAAAGCTGAAACAAGGGAAGTCGAACCTTATGCCGTCTGCCAGAGCACTCACAGCCGTTTCAGTCCGAGATTCGGCAGCGGACGCATATCCTGGCTCTCCGGAAGCGCTGTATGGAACTACTACGCCATGACAAACGCCATTCTCGGCATAAAACCACACTATGACGGGCTCGAGATAAACCCGTGTATACCCTCTTCATGGCCGGGGTTCAGGGCAAAACGCATTTTTCGCGGTTGCAGGTTTGACATCACAGTTAGAAGAGGAAATAGTGAAGCTTTCACCGTTAACAAAAAAAGCGTCGACGGAAGGCTCGTAAAAGCGGAAACGTTTCTCGAAAAAAACACGGTTGAACTGACACTGGCCTGAACATTCGCGCGCGCAGTAAATCGGCAAAAGGAAGCCCATTATGAGCAATACAGCCGGAAAAAAGAACATTCTACTTATACTCACAGACCAGCAGAGCGCGACGATGATGAGCTGCGCCGGCAACAAATACCTGAAGACGCCGGCCATCGATTCCATTGCGGAGACAGGCATGCGCTTCGACCTCGCCTTCTGCACTAATCCTGTCTGCGTGCCATCCCGCTTCAGTCTCTTTACCGGAAGATATCCCAGCGAGATAGGCCAGCGCCAGAACAAGTGGCACGGCGAGAAGCTTCCCGAAGACATCGTCGCCTCAGGGCTGGGACACAAGTTGAGAGAGGCCGGGTACGAAACAGTCTACGGCGGAAAGGAACACCTCCCTAAAACAAGGGCCGAAGCCCTGGGGTTCAACTATATATGCAAAGACCAGAGAGACGAGCTGGCAGAGGTATGCGCCGATTACCTGAAACAGCCGCACGAGAAACCGTTTTTTCTTGTCGCTTCCTTTATCAACCCCCACGATATCTGCCATATGGCCATCAACCAATTCGCCGAGAGCGATTTCGATTTGCTTCTCAAAAGGAAATGCGTGACCGAAGGCAAGAACGTCGAGGAAGCCTCGAAGATTCCCGAAGGTGTTTCCGAAGAGGAATTCTACGAAAGACTCTGCCCGCCGCTGCCGGAGAACCACGAGCCCCAGAAAGACGAACCCGAAGCAGTACAGCAGCTTGTCAATGAACGCGGCTTCAGAAGAAAGATAAGAGAGAGCTGGAAGGAGAAAGACTGGCGCCTGCACCGCCGGGCATACTGCAAGCTCACTGAAAAGATGGACGGGCAGGTGGGAGTTGTCCTTGAGGCGCTTAAAGACGCCGGGCTCGAGGACGACACGGTAGTGATCTTCACAAGCGATCACGGAGACCACGATTCGTCTCATAAACTCGAACACAAGACCGCGCTCTACGAAGAAGTCACCCGCATTCCGTTTGTAGTGCGGGATCCCGATTGCCTGAACCCCGGCACGACCGATACCGACCATATCGTATGCAACGGGACCGACATATACACGACCCTCTGCGACTATGCGGGAACAGAGGCGCCGAACGGACTTAAAGGCCTCAGTTTCAGAAAAATCGCCGAAGGCGGCAAACCTGAAGACTGGCGCGAGGAGGTACTGGTCGAGTGCCAGATCGGGCACGGCATACGCACAAAAGACATGTTCTACGCGCTTTACGATATCGGCGAAAATCGCGAACAGTTATATGATCTTGAAAAAGATCCCGGTCAGACAAGAAACTTCGCCGGAGACCCCGGATACAGGGATAAGCTCCAGGCTTTCCGGGAGAAAATAGCCGGATACCCCCAGGTCGAACAGTTTTGTCCGGGGGAAGAATCAAATTGGGAATAAAGCTCTCAGAGCCAGTTTCAAACAACAAAAAGGACATCCTATGAACCACAAGTACGTATCAATCTACCACTGCAACCTGAACTACGCTTTCCTCATCCCGGAAAACTATGAACGGGTGATCCGCAGCTCATACGAAGTCATCATCGACGGACACGCGAAATACCCCGAAGCCAAATACGTGTTCGAGGCTTCCGGATACACCATCGAGCAGATGGCTAAAGTTACCCCGGACGTCCTCGAAAAACTCAAGGACGCCATCGCGAAAGGGAACTGCGAGTTCATGGGCGCCCCGTACTCGCACCCGATTATGGCCAACATCCCCGAAGAGGACGGATACTGGTCCGTAGAGTTCGCCCAGCGCATATACGAAAAATATCTCGGCGCACGCGCCGAGTCATTCTGGAACCCAGAATGTACCTGGATGCAGTATGTCCCGAAGGCATTCCACAGGGCGGGAGTTAAATATCTCACTCTCGACTTCGAATCGTATATGACCTGCAACGACAAGGATTACAGCTGGACGGAACACAACCGCGCGCACGACATGAACTGGGGCGGACACCTTCCGTGGTACGACCTCGATCCCGACTGCAAGTTCCTGCACCGCCCGTTCAAGGACATTGTTCCCGGGCTTAACGGCATGTGCCGCAGCGACAGGCTCATAGGTAAATATCTGTCCTATTTCAGGGGCGGAACCACCCTCGAAGAACTCCTCGACAACATGAAAAAATGGACGGGGACAAAAGACGGCGCAACGATAATCGTCGCCGATGATGCCGAATACTGCGGGACCACCGGATACTATTACATCAAGTATGCCGGCGACTACTCACGCTCCTTCGACACCGACCCGTCAGCCGCCCCGAAACTCGACGCCCTTATCCAGGGAGTCCTCAATATAGGCCCCATGGCGACTTTCAAGGAGGCCTGCGAGGAGTTCGAGCCTGTCGAGGAACCGTTCTACGTCGAAGACCGTTTCGCGTGGCACAGAACATACGCCGACGCCTGGGCGAACACCCCGGAATCCAAAAGATGGGAACCCCTGCTCATGGAGATGCGCAGGGAATACAAGACCAGGTACCAGCCGATTGTCGAAGCACCTGAAAACAAGGATAAATACAAGGACGTGGTCGACCGTTTCTGGTTCCATATGACCAATTCCGCCAACTCCGACGGACGCTGGCCGGCGCCGCCCCTGATCACCTGCCCGTTCAACCGCGAATGGGTCGAAAATGAGATTGAAGCCACCAAAAAGACACTGGCCGAACTCGCGGCCCTCACCGAAGGAATTCCGGTTCCGGAAAAGAAAGCCGAGGAAATATGGGAAAGACCCGACTGGGACTATGGGTTCAAGTTCACCGAAAAAGATCCCGAGATTATCGAGAAACTCAATAACTACGAGATCCAGCACGCCATATACCACTACCACAAGATGATCGACGGTTCGGACCCCGAAAAGGCCGAATACGGCAAAAAGATGCTCGTCAAGGTCTTCGATGAACTCGACAGACGCCGCATGAAAGGCCTGCGCCCGCCGTCCATCAGCTGAAAAAAAGATCTGGTTCCGGGTCCGACCTATATTTTTTAAGCCTAAGACTGTTTAAGCCAGAGGTACTGGCAGGGGGCGAGTTTTTCTGGAAACGCCGGGAATTGGGTATTGGAGATAATATCAGTGAAAGCTGTGTTCCCGGGGCCGGGACTTTTAATGGAGACAGTTTCGTGTGACACGTTGTGCAGCGTGAGGATTCCCGGGTTGCCGCGGCGCAGTGCGAAGACTGCGGGGTGCAGGTTCAGCACCTCGAATCCGGATTGCGGGTGGAATTCTCTCTGATCCCTTCTGCGTTCCAGCATCAGGGCAAGTTCTTTGAAGACAGTGTGCCGGGCGCTTTCCGGCGCGTCGAGTTCGGCGATAAGTTTTTGCTGCTGTAGTTTTTCCCTGTTGATAGAGCGTGGCCTGCCGGTTTCCGAAACGCACCCGGTACAGTTTTGTGATCCGACCATGCTGTGGAAATATATTGCGGGTACGCCGGGCATGGAGAGGAGGATGGAATGCGCGCACAGAAAGCGCCTAATGGCGGTTTCGCGGTTGCCGTCATCCAGGAGGCTGAGAAGGTTGATATTCAGTTCGTATGGACTTTCCGTCCCGTCCGGGTTGCTTTTTGTGCTGACAAAGCCCCCGCGTTCCCGGACAGCGCTGATGATTCTGTCGATTTCTTCTTGTTCGAGCATGCCCTGGAGGGGGCGGACCCCTATACCGTCATGGGAGGCGAGGAAGTTCAGGAAGGTGCAGTTTTCCGGGGCGGCTCCGTGGAGGCTACGCGTCCATTTCCCGAGAGTATCGGCATTTCCGCTCAGAAGCGAATGCACGGTAAGCGGCGGCAGTGTGAACTGGTAAACCATGTTGGCTTCGCGGCCGTCGTGTCCGAAATATGATATGTTCTCTTCGTGAGGTACGTTTGTCTCTGTAAGTATTCCCACATGCGGAGCGATTTCATCTAATATCATTCTGAGAATGCGCACCAACAGGTGTGTTTCCTTGAGATGAATGCAGCTTGTCCCGGGTTTTTCCCACAGGTATGCGATTGCGTCGAGGCGTATAAGCGACGCTCCATGACAGATGTAGTTGAGCAGAACATCGAGTATTTCCAGAAACAGTTCAGGGCAGCTGTAGTCAAGATCCAGTTGGTCGTCGCTGAACGTGGTCCAGAAAAACTTCTTTTGGTTGGAGATGGTCTTGAAGGGGGACAGGAGCGGGAGGTTTCTTGGGCGTTCGACCCCCGAAAGGTCGGTTTCGGGGTCGACCTCTATAAAATAGTCTTTGAAAGGGGTTTCCCCGCGAAGCGCGCGCCTGAACCATTCGCTTTCGGAGGACACATGGTTGATCACAGCGTCAAGTGCCAGGTCGAAGTCCGGGGCGAACGATTCTATGTCCCGCCAGTCTCCGTGTTCCGGATCCACGTTCCAGTAGTCTATGACGGAGAAGCCGTCGTCCGAAGAATACGGGAAGAACGGGAGTATATGCACGCATGAGACCCGGTTTTTAAGACGCGAAGCGAAAAAGTCCCGCAGTGTTTTCAGAGGTCGTTCCCCCTGCTTTCGTATCATGTCGGGGTATGTTATCACCATGCTGGTTGTCTCGTCCGGCGCGAACGGGCCCCCCGGTTTGATTCTGTCCTTATAGAGAGCGAGCAGGCCCTCCACCGCGCCGGGGAGGTCGGCGGGATAGAGTTTGAGCAGAGCCTTTTCCAGTTCTTTGTTCTTCATGCTCTGAAAAGGATATTGTATATGAGAGGAGTGAGCTTGTCGGCGATTATCTTGTGGCTGAGCTTCCTGTCCGCCACCTGGAGATTGTGTTTAACCATCTTGTTCCGCGTCTTCATCTCCGTCAGCAGGGTGTAGGCTTTCTTGATTAGCTTCCTGTCGAGTTTGCAGCCGTCCACGTGCGGAAAATCGAATCCAAGATGCTCGATCTCGTTTTTATATACATCGTACCTGTTGATGACGGCTGGAAGACCTGAGCAGACCATTTCCAGAAGGTTGTTTCCGAAACCCTCGTGCTCGCTGAAATATGTTCCGATCCCCCCGTGCGCCGCTATGATGGAGGGTATTTCCGAAAACCTGTAGAATTTTTTATCGACTATGATGTCGCGGTGGGAGATAATGTTTCTTTCTCCGAAATGGAAGATGACATGAGCCCCGGGATCTTCGGCTGTTTTCTTGCTGTAGTATGTTTTTAGTTCCTTCTTGTATTCGTTGCGCTCATCGCCTGAATGCCCGGATACAAGCAGCACCACGCATTTTTTGTCTTTGCGGAAACGCTTTTCGAGCTTGAATGCAAAATCCAGCGCCACGTCTATGCGTTTTCTCGGGACCACGCGGGTATGCTGGAGCAGGATGACGGCGTCTTCAAGCCGGAAGCCCCTGTCCTCGAGAGCGTGCAGAAGCCCGATATCCTTGAAGAAGTCGGCGTTGTAGTCGTCCTGCGGCGGGTGTACGAGCTTGTTTCTGCCCCATTTTTTTCTTTTCCATTTCCAGTTTATCTCGCACGTATTCGGGATCACATCGGTGCGCCGCTCGAAAAAGTCCTTGTACTTTCTGATATTATCGCTGAAGCAGCTCAGATGTTCGCGTGCGAATCCGCACTGTATATGGTTGATGAACGCGATTCCGTCGATATCGAGACCTGGCAGGTATTTCAGATATTTCATGATAACATCGCCTGGTGTGCCGAAATAGGATCTTTCGAAATATGAATCGTGCCACCACACGAGGACCTTGGGCCATATCAGCCCGTTTTTTCTGCATTCCTCGATATAATAGCCGATGCCTACGGCGGTTATGAAGTTGTATGGGTGTGACGTGTTGTGCGCGATAAGCAGGTCGATATTGTTTCGTCGGACGAAATCGGCGATTATTTTTTTTGCTTTTTGGGCGCCGGCATGTATTTCCCTGCTGAGTTCGGGCGGGGGAGACGGATTGGAGAAATTATGGATTATTTTTTTGTGCAGCGGATTTTTATGCCAGAATATCTCGTTGGTTTCAGCGTTGAATCTCGGGGAACAGTGCGCGGAAAGGAAAAAGATATTGCCGAGTGGTATTTCCATGTATTCGGTCATCGCTTTCACGCTCTGGTCGATAACGATGGACACCCCGTCGTTCTTGCCGATCAGCGAATGAACTATTCCGATGTTGAGATGTGAGATGTTCACTGGCTGTCACCTCGGACTTTCCCGACGATCTGTTCGAGTTCAGTTATGGTAGCGTCGGGGACAAGACCCCGTGTTCTTTCGTCGGTTTCGCGCAATCTCAGAGAGCGCTTATCGCCCGCGAAAACCGCGGTTTTGAATCCGGTTTTTGAGGCCGGATAAGCATCGTTGAGCATATCGTTACCTACAAAGATAACCTCAGCCGGGGAGACGCCTTTTTCGGAAAGTCCGTCAAACAGGCGGGAATAAAGTTCGGTGTCGGGCTTGGCTTTCCGCAGTTTATACGAATACGACTGAAGTCGGGGATCGAACGCGTCTATGGTATCTTTTTCCGAAAGCTTACCTTCAAGGAAGTAGTTCATTGTGCGGGGAGTGTAGAACTGCGCGTTGGAGACTACCCCGAGGATGAACCCGGCTTTCTTCAGCGCGTCGATGGTCTTTCTTGCTCCCGGCATTGGATAGACGGGGTTTGAAAGCAGTTCGAAGATGAATGCCAGCTTAGAGGCGTCAATCGATTCCGAATTTTCTATAACTCCGGTGTTTTCGAGTCGGCGAAGCACTTCGGTCCAGACTTCCCGGATATCGGATTCCGGATGTAAGTTGTTGTTTTTAAGATCGTTGTGTTCGAGAATCTGCCTGAGGTACTCGGATATTATCATTCTGGCGGCAAGTTCATTATCCACGGAAACTATGCGTATTCCGCAGGCGTCGAAGCTTTTTAGCACATTCCTGACCGAATAGGAACTTTCGCCGACGTCGCCGGACGCGGAGACCAGGAGTGTGCCGTAGATATCGAAGAGTACGGCCTTGATTCCAGGCACGGGGTCGGGAGAAGGTTCAAGGCCGGTCGGTTCGGGAACCATTGGTTCAAGTTCATCCAGAAAGTGTTTTATAGATCTCATAAAGTTTTCTGCCGTATTTTTTAATGCTGTAGTTTTCCATAATGATCTCCCTGTTGGCCTCGACGTGTTCGTTGATGGCGGTGGAGAAGAATTTTTCCAGATGGGGGTTCTCGTCCAGGAACATGTCACGTTTAGCGCCGTCGGCCGCGAGATCCGTTATAAAGTCCATTTTCGCGGGGGTGTCGAGGCCTGCGAAATCCGCATTATTCCGCTCCGTTTCCAGTTTGGGATAGAGCATCGGAAAGCGTATCCCGGCTGCCTTGAAATCATCCGTCACGGACGGGATGTCCCGGCCGAGAACGGATTTTTGGAAAAGCCATGGTTCGAGGAACACCATTCCGAAACCTTCTCTGAGGCTGGTGCTGACGCATGCGTCGGTTCCCGACATTATGTCTCTGAAAGGAAGTTCAAGTCCGGCCCCGAACACCATTGGGATTTTTTTCTCATGGCAGAAATCCTTCCACTGCGAGTATTCTTTTTTTTCTACGGGATTCTGCGGGGGTAGAGTTACGATCCATTCCGCGCGGTCCGCGAACAGTGCGCAGAGCAGGATATATTCTCCGATATTTTTGCGGCGTATCACCCTTACCGGATACGTAAATATCTTTTTTTCTGGTTTGAGGTTCAGAGCTTCGCATAATTTTTCCCTCGATTCTGCCTGGTCAATGTTCCCGATATCGGGAATATGGACGGGATTCGGGAGCAGGCGGACCCGGGTTTCGGGGATGCCTCTGTCGAGCAGTCTCTTCCGGTCGTGCGAGTTCAGGACTGCGTAGTGCATGTTTTCCAGGGGCGGGTAAAGCACGGTTTCGGGCTTCGCGCCCAGTACCCCGGAGATCACAGCCTCGATAAAATCCATGTTTTCCGGCCGGTCCTCCGCGAAGTCGTGCGCGTGATTAAGGACGTTCAACCCTTCATGGGCGAGTTTGCCGACAGCATATGTCAGGAGCGGATTCTTTCCCAGGTTGAGGTTGTGAACGTGCAGTATATCGCAGTCGCGCGCAATCCCGCGCAGAAAAGACTCTATTTTCCGGAGCGTCCCTTTTAAAAAGGCGGCGTCCAGGTTCGAGAAATCCAGATAGTCGAGTTCAGGCGCTGTTTGAATTCGAGTCCCTGGAAAATCCGGGGAATTCGAAGCGGTTCCTGTCACGAGGGTTATTTCAGGAGAGTCCGGCAGAGATGAGAGCGCTTCCAGCTGAGACTTTATAATCCTGCTTACGCCGCCGGGTTTCAGGTGGTGATGTAAAACCGCTATCCTCATCAGGGTTTCCGGAGTTTTTTCGCGTATTCCGCAACCTCAATCATCGGTTTTCTCTCTTTTTCACGGATGTCCCACTCGACGATCTCCGTTTCGTTTCCATTGAGCCGCATCTGGCGCAGCAAGAATGACACCGGCTCGACCCTGGCGTTGTCCTTGTACTTTTCCAGCCTGTTCCAGAAGGTCTGAAGTATGCCGAAGGACATTTTTCCGAGAGAGGCGATTTCCTGGTTTCTGTGTATTCTGAGGTCGAGGTTGGTCTGGGCAATGGCGTCGAGGCCCCACTGCTGGTATATGTCTATCAGCATTCCGGTCTCAACCCCGTAGCCTATCGGAAAACTTATCTTTTCGAGTATGTCCCTGTATCCGGCATACTCCCCTGACAGCGGCTGTATAACGCCTGTGAGTTCGTGAAAGAACTGGGAGAAAAGAGGTCTGATAAGTATTTCCGTGACGCGCCCGCCTCCTGTCGGGACCAGCCCCGAGGCGCTTTTAAAAGGACGGTTGTAGAATGCCTTTGCGAACTTCACGTTCCTGTTGGTAAGGAGCGGGCCGATAAGACCGTATGCAAAGTGGTGGTGGATGTTTGAGATGTCCGCGTCCACGTAGACGATAATGTCGCCTTTCAGCAGGTACAGCGCCTTCCAGAGGTTCTCGCCCTTGCCCCGGCATTGTCCTTCGGATTTCAGGTGGTCGGATGCCAGATAGGTGTCCGCGCCGAATTCGCCGGCGATCTTCATTGTCTTGTCGGTCGACCCTGAATCTATTACCGCGATCTCGTCAAGCAGCGGATAGCGGTCCATCAGCTCGGACTTCATCACGACTATGGATTTGCCTATGGTTTTCTCCTCGTTCAGGGTGGGGAAACAGAGGCTTATCTTCAGTTTTTTCTTCTCTTTAAGCTCTACAAGCCCTCCAATATCTTTGAATTCGGAATAATGGAAGGTCCTCTTATCGAGCCATTGATCAAGCTTTTTCATAATCTGATATTTCTCTGTCGATTTTAGTCAGCAGTGTTATGAACTGAAATATCCCCTTGCTGAGGGGGGGTATGTCGATGTGGCTTTTGGGCCCGCTTCCCCCGGTCCCGGTTGTCAGGCCGATCCCTACGGAAGGTATCTCTTCGGCCAAAAGCACGGATATTTCCGAGTTGGAGTACTCTATCTGCGGGGTTGCGCCGAGTTCTTTGATAATGGTCATTGCGGACTTGACGAGGGGGTGGCTGCTGGTCATGGCGGAGGCCTTGTGCCGGCCGAAAAAATCCGTCTCGACCAGCACTCCGTGCTTGGCCGCCACGTCCGTGCACCTGTCGCTTATTTCTTCGGTTATATTGTTCATGATCTCGTCGTCTTCGCTCAGCGCCTCAATATGTATGCTGGCCTCTCTGCTCGGGGTGCTGTATCTTTCCCCGCCGGATATCATTCCGATATTCAGCGTGGTTCTGGGTTTTTTCGGAAGCGGTATTGCGAAAAGGCTCTCGATCATGTCACTGACCGCGAGAATTGCATTTGCGTCGCCCATATGCCCCAGTCTGGAATTCACCTCGCAGTGGATATCGCACCTGGACCTGCTGAGCGCGAAATAGTTGAGCGACCCGAAGGGGATTCCGCTCAGATTTACCGCGGCGCCAATGCTGTTTTTGTTTTCCCTGATAAAATGTCTCATCCCGCCGAAATCGCCGCGGCCGTGATATCTGGTGGTGGCGAGCAGCATAAGATTGCTTTCTAGTTCGATCCCGAGCCGGGAGATTATATCCGGCAGCGTGAGGAGCACGGCTAGCGCGATGTTGTCGTCGGCGACCCCTGCCCCGTAAGCCTTGTTTTCCGTGATACTTATGTTCTGGTCCGAAGAAGAGTCGAACTGGTTGTCCATGTGCGTGCAGACGAGTATCGTGTTCTTCCGGGAAGAAGCGTCGTAGGCGCCGATCGCGTTGTGCAGCTTGTCGGCTTTCGGCGATGGAACGCCGCTTTCCGCGAAACGGCTCACCGCAAACTCCGACCTTTCGCGTTCATGGAATGTCTGGGCCGGGATCTGGGATATCATCGAAAGGTTCGCCAGAACCATCTCGCGGGATGCCTGGATACGGTCCCGCCATTCGCCGTCTTGCCGATTTGTTTTTTTTGCGTTCATAATAAATAGCATCCTGTTTTTGAATCGGACTGAATATAATATACACCCGTTAGCGTAATATTAAGAAATTGTTAATAATTCTTTAGGTATTGGAGCCAATTTCAAAACTCTCCGTGGCTGTGCGGCCTTGCAGCCTTTGATATTTTTGGGGGGCGATGCCGCGGGCTATGGGATTACAGGCTTTGTGATGGTATGAATTTTTCCGTAGACAAGAAAAAACGGTTGCCATGGGC
>CAZGYO010000002.1:19176-19783 GCA_964530455.1 uncultured Victivallales bacterium | reverse complement strand
ATAAAAAAGCCCGTTTTTGAAAAATAAAAATCTTGATTATCAACTGTTTAACACAACCCGACCACAGGTTAGCACAGCCGGGTTAGCCCGGTTATTTCACGAAGCCAGTGGAAAAATTAAAAATCGTCATTGTTGCAATTTGTGCTTTTTATATCTTGTTTTCATTCAAATACTTAAAGCTGTTTTTTAATTTTCATGAAATAACGGGGCTACTGAGTCGTTTGCGGGGCGGGTTCCTCAGAGGTTCTCGGCGGCATATTCGACGGCGTTTCGGAATATAGGCATCCCCAGCCCTTCGGAAGGCAATTCCCCGGGCCCGCTCCTTGTCCAGTCCGGCGCGTTGTAGGGCGAGAGATAGGCTTCGGGGTGGGGCATGAGCCCGAAAACGCGGCCGGTACGGTCGCATATACCCGCGATTGACTCTACAGAACCGTTCGGATTGTGTGGAAAGCCGCAGTCAGTCCGGCCGTCCGGGTTGCAGTACCTCAGTACCACGTGCCGCCCTTTTTCCATCTTTCCGATGACCTCAGTGTCGGCGACGAAGCGTCCCTCTCCGTGGCGGATCGGGAGAAAAATCCTTTTCAGACCGGAAGTGAAAACACAGGGG
>CAZGYO010000002.1:11121-19166 GCA_964530455.1 uncultured Victivallales bacterium | reverse complement strand
GGGCTGGCCTGCTCCACCTTGAGGTGTACCCAGTCGTCACGGAAAACTCCGCTTTTATTGTGCGCCAGGGCGGCCTGCTGCTTGAAGTAAAGCCCGTCAAGCGCGGGTACCAGGCCCAGTCTGGTCAGCGTTTGGAACCCGTTGCATATGCCTATGACAAGTCTTCCCGAATCAATGAAATCCTCGAGAGGGGCGCGCAGCCTGAACTTTATTCTGTTGGCAAACACTGTTCCCGCGCCGAGATGATCTCCGAAAGAAAACCCGCCTATGAAAGCGAGTATGTGGAATTCCGAAAGCAATCTGTCCCCTGACAGAAGGTCGTTAAGATGCACCTGCTCCACGGAAGATCCGCAGCTACGGAACGCCGCGGATGTCTCGCGCTCGCAGTTGAGCCCGAAACCCGTAATAACCAGTGTTTTTACTTCAGAGAATTTCTTATTCATATAAAAGCGGTCGGCGGGGGCCGTGTTTCAAACCAGGAAACTACACGAAACTCCGGCAAGTTCCAGAAACCGGCGGAAAATTGCTTGAAAAAAATACTTTTACAGTCTTCGTTTAAGGTGGTATATTGCTCTGGACCGCTTGCGGTCCTTAAATAGTTCTCAAATCCAGATGGAGCAAAATGACTAAAAGCAGTTCCGAGAAGATTCTGAAAAGGGCCGCCGAAGTGCTGGACGTGGAGATTTCCGGACTCCGCGAAGTCCGCGAAAGCCTGGACGGCGGGTTTACCGATCTTGTATCCGGATGCGTAAAAATTCTAGATGCAGGCGGCAAGATCGTGCTTTCCGGCGTAGGGAAAAGCGGGCATATAGGCAGGAAAATAGCGGCCACTCTTTCAAGCGTCGGCTCGACTGCGGTTTTCATGCACCCGGTCGAAGCGATGCACGGCGACCTTGGCGTACTCAAGGCAGAAGACATCCTGATAACGTTGAGCTACAGCGGCGAGACCGAGGAGCTTCTCGCGATCCTCCCCGCGGCCAGAAGGATGACCGTACCGATAGCTGCGATAACCGGCCCCGGAGATTCGCCGCTTTCCGGATTGAGCGATATAGTCGTGCAGATGCCGGTGAGTAGGGAGGCGTGCCCCTTTAACCTGGCGCCGACATCCACCACGACCGCAATGCTTGCCCTCGGCGATGCCCTTGCCATGGTTCTTCTGGATCTCAGGAGCTTCACGAAGGACGACTATGGAAAACTTCATCCCGCCGGAGCCATCGGCCGCACAATGACCCTGCGCATAAAGGACATCATGCGCAAAGGAGACCGAATAGCGGTTGTAGGTCGGGGCACGTCGGTAAAGGATACGCTCATATCCATGACAAGGGCACGCTGCGGATCGGCAGCCGTCACGGATTCACGTGACCGCATTCTGGGAATCTTCACTGATGGCGATTTCAGGCGCTACGCGGAAAATGACATGGGCATTCTGGACCGGAAAGTCTCGGATGTGATGACGGAAAATCCTTCTACACTCAATGAGGATGACCTCGCGGTCGATGCACTGCGCATGATCGAGAAAAAGCATATCGACGACATTATCGTCACAAACTCCCGCTCCAGGGTCGTCGGCTTGGTCGATATCCAGGATCTGCCGGGACTCAAACTCATGTGATGGACGAATTAGCCCGCATATTTCATGAAAAATCCGGGTCAGTGACCTGAACCCTGCTGCCCGGCTTCCGGTTCCGCGAGGTGAACGCGACCCTCTGCCAGGGCGGCAAAATCCCTCTTCGGCATCAATCCGGAAAGACTTATAATGGCAATCCAGGCGATAACGCAGGCCAGCAGCGACGCAAGAAAGCCCACCTTGAACCACTCCCAGAACTTTACAGAGGCACGCGACTTCTTTTCCAGCATTCCCAGTGCGACGATGTTGGCGGTGCTCCCGATCATCGTGATGTTTCCCCCGAAACACGCGCCGAAAAGCAGAGCCCACCACAGAGGAAGATCTTTGCCCGTCTTTGCGAGTTCCTCGATAACCGGACAGAAGGCCGCGACGAATATCACATTGTCAACAAAGGCGGATCCCACGGCAGTGAGCCCGAGTACCACGGGGACAAGCACCTGAATACTGTCGCCGCAGTACTTGACGAATTGCTGCGCCATCACCACGGTCACCTCGGTATGCGCCAGAGAACCCGCGACGGCGAAAAGAAGCATGAAAAAAAGCAGCGTCCACCAGTCAACCTCGTTTTCTATGTAGTGCCGGGCACGGTTTCTCTTCAGTATCATGACGAACCCGGCGCATATCAGCGGCGCGATCAGCAGTATGCTGTTCTGCTTCAGCCCGAGCAGATTCTCCAGGCTGTGGTGGGAAGCGATCAAGGCTATCGTGACACACATCAGGAAGAGGCCTTTAGCGTAGGGAACCCGGACTTTCGGGACAAGGCTGAGATCGCGTTCGGCCAGCTCCCTTAGCTTGGTGTTGAAAAGGCGCAGTTCACGCCGGTAGTAGAACATGGTGAAAAACGCCGTGACAAGCAGCGCCACCAGCATCACGGGAAACGACCACAACATGAAATCCCAGAAACTCAGGTGCGCCTTGCTTCCGATGTAGATTCCCACCGGGTTGCCCATCATGGTGCCCGCGCTTCCGACGTTAGTGCAAAGGACGCAAATGATTATGTACGGGGTCGGATTAAGTTTCAACCTCTCGCATACCTGGAATATCAGCGTTGATATGAATATGATCGAAGTCACTTCATCCACCGCGCAGGCAAGAAGCGCGGAAGCTACAGAGGTCACGAAAATGAACTTGGCCCCTGTCAGTCTCGGCATTGAGACTATCAACTGAACGATCCACGTGAAAAATCCCAGATCGCGAAGCGCGCCCACCACGATCATCATTCCGACAAGAAAAAGTATGACCGGAAGTTCCGCGGACTCCACGAAACTTTCCCGGTCAAGTGATTTCGTGCAAATCAGCACCGAAAGGCCTATGAATGCTATCGCCAGGCGGAAGCTCCAGAAAAACAGCGTGCCGAGGATTATGCCGAGAAATACCGCGCACGCGACAGACTGCAGAGGGGAAAGTATGGTCATCGAACCGGTTATCCCGAGCGCGACGCTCAGCATCAGGAGGATCGTGATCCTCTTAATAAGCATTCCCCCGGTTAATTCCACAGAAGTTTCTTGTCCGTGCATATTCTTATATTCTTCCATAAGTTCTTTATTACCAATAAACTAGTTGACTAATGTAACTAATTAACTTAGCCTCTACGGGATTCTAGTATAACCTGTTAATAATCAGGGCATTAACCCTAAAATATCGATTTTTCATGAAAAATTGGGGCTAGGCCCAGAATATCTTAGCCATAAAGCCCTGCAGATTCGCAACGCCGACCAGCCGGCCCCCCCTGGTCACAAGTATCTGGCGCACATTGTTCACCAGAAATATCTTTGCAAGCTGGATGGCCGGCGTGTCAAATTCCACTTCGACATAGTCGTTGCGCATGAAGTCGGCTATCTTGGTTTCGTGGTCGTCGCGCAACTGTTCCGCGAAAGGCTGAAAATTCATTATCGGCGAAAGATCGTTCATCCACAGCAGGTGTTCGGGAAGACAGAGGCTTAAAAGGTCTTCCATCGATATTACTCCTCTGATGTCCTCCTCGTGGTCCAATATCGGTATGTCCAGAACTCCCCTGGTCGCAAAACACTGGATTGCCTTCTCCAGATTATCGGTCTCGAGAAGCGTAATCGGGTTACGGGTCATGATATCACCCGCCGCGATAAAATCGGGCAGTGCAAACTCGCTCTTGATAAAAAAATCCAGTACATCCCCGGGAGTTTCTAAAAAAGCCACTTTTTCAACGAGTTCCCGGTTCTGGAAATCTTTGCCAAGGGCCGCCAGCACCTGAAGATATATCTGCGGATTGTCTTTCGGGGTTATGATCAGAATCACGATATTCACCGACGGCATTCCAGGCATCTTGAAGTCTATGCCCTCGCGGCTGGTACCCATCGCAACGTGCAGCTTGTCAATGTCCGGGATCCTGGCATGCGGCACTGCAAGCCCCGGCGCCACCACCGTCGGCATTATGTTTTCACGTTCGGTGACCGCGTCGAGAAGCGCCTTGAAATCCAGTTCGGGGGAGTTGTCTGTCAGCCGGCGGCAAAGATCGCTTATTGCTTCAATGTGGCGCTTCGTGTCAATTCCGCAAATGATGTTTTCAGGGCTCAGGAAATCGTAGAAATGTGGATTCTGGCCTTCCATTTGAAAATCTCCATTATCTTTCTGCTGTTCAGATTATGTTTTTCCAGTACGAGATCTGTTCTTTTACGCTTTGTACACCGGCGCCGCCGGGGCTTATCCTGTCGCGAACACTCTTTTCGGGGTCGAATATGCCCAGACAAGTCCCGTCTGCTTCGGGTATATGCTCACGCAGCTCCTCAAGAGAAAGTGATGCAGGGTTGCGCTCGTTGTCCTGGCACCAGCGCACAAGTTTTCCAACCTTTTCGTGCGCCTGTCTGAACGGAGTGCCGGTCCTGACAAGCGCCTCCGCCAAGTCGGTCGCCATCAGATAAGGGTCGGAAGCCGCCTCTTTCATCCGCCCCGAATCAAAACTCATGCTCTCGAGCATCGGGGGATAGATATCAAGGATCATCCTGACCGTGTCTATCGCGTCGAAAAGCGGTTCCTTGTCTTCCTGCATGTCCCGGTTGTAGGCCAGCGGCAACCCTTTGCACAATGTCAGTACCGCCACCAGGTCGCCGTAAATCCTGCCCGTCTTGCCGCGGCACAGTTCCGGAATGTCCGGGTTTTTTTTCTGCGGCATCAAACTCGATCCAGTGGTGAACTCCTCCCCGATCTCCACAAAGCCGAATTCCCCGGAAGACCACAGCACTATGTCCTCTGAAAGCCGGGAAATATGCATCGCAATTATGGACATGTCGGCAAGAAACTCACAGACGAAATCCCTGTCGCTTACCGCGTCCATGCTGTTCCTGAAGACCCGGGGGAAATCAAGAAGTTCAGCCGTCTTCTCCGGATTCACCGGAAGAGTCGAACCGGCGATCGCGCCGGCGCCGAGAGGCATCGTGTTGATCCTTTTCAGGCAGTCCTCGACCCTTTCGATGTCCCTCTCAAACATCTCGACATACGCCAGAAGATGCTGGGCAAGAAGAACAGGCTGAGCATGCTGAAGATGCGTGAACCCGGGCAGAATAAGCCCTGAGTTTGCCTCTGCCTGCGCGGTCAGCGCAGCCTGCATGTTTCGCAATGCCCCGATAATCCGCCCGCATTCATCGCGCAGGTAAAGCCGCATGTCCAGGCTCACCTGGTCGTTCCTGCTCCTCGCTGTATGAACCCTGGCGCCTTCGTCGCCCAGGGCTTCAATAAGCGCGGATTCAATGTTCATGTGAACGTCTTCAAGCTCGGTTTTGAACTCGAAACAGCCTTCCTCTATGCGCGACTGTATTCTTTCAAGCTCGGCAATTATGCTCTCCGCGCTCTCAGCGGGAAGTATTCCGGTTTCAGCCAGCATTTTTACATGCGCGCGGCTGCCCTCTATATCGTAGGGGTAGAGCCGTTTATCAAAACTTACAGATTCGGAAAAATTCCTGAGAGACCCGTCGGGTTCACCTTCAAAACGCCCGCTCCAAAGTGCCATGTTTTTCTCCCTTGAATTTTAAGTTGACGACAGATACAGATGCCGGTGCTTCACAAAATAGGAAACCCCGGAATATACGGTTATCGCTACAATGGCATATACGCAAATCTGCCAGAAGATTTCTATATCCGCCCTTTCCACCCAGCCGGCCCACATCGATCCCCCGAGGATCAGGAAGCCCATCTGCATGGAGGTTTTCAGCTTGCCGGAGATGTCCGCGGAGATCACCTTTCCCTTGTTCACGGCCAGAAGTCTCAGGCCGGTGACAAGGAACTCGCGCGAAAGCACGACGACCGCGACCCAGCCGGCGAGAAGATCCTTGTCAACCATGATAATGAAAGTTGCCGCGATGAATATCTTGTCGGCAAGAGGATCCATAAGCCGGCCGAAATCACTTACCACCTTGTAATGCCGCGCAAGCCAGCCGTCCAGGATGTCCGTCAGACCCGCGATGATCGCGAATATAAGGCCCACGCTTCTCCAGAGTTTCCTGTCTTCCAGCGGCTCGATGTTGCAGATCAGCAGGAAGATGAAGATCATCACGATCCTGGCGACGGTTATTTTATTCGGAAGATTGTGCCTGGACACGAAATGCTGTTTTGTCTCTTCGCTGTTTTCACTCATTTTCCAGAATGGCTTTCCAGTGCCTGTTTATGTTCCGCGGCGCCGTTCAGAGTATATTCCCCGGCGCCCCGGACGCGCACCCTGAGAATATCTCCCGGAATAGTGTCTTCAGGGCAGTTTTCCACGCGCACGTCGTTGTCTATGTCGGGGGCATCGTGCATGCCCCGACCTGTCCCGAAACCACTGTCTACGGAATCAATTATAACATCAATAACTTTTCCGACAAGTTCAATGTTGCGCTGAAGTGATATTTTCGACTGTATCTGCATTATTTCTCTGGCTCTGTCCTTTCTCACCGCCCCGGGAAGAGCCATTTTATTTCCGGCTTCGGTGCCGGATTCTGGAGAATACGCGAAGACGCCAAGTCGCTCGAAACGCTGTTCCTGAACGAAATCCCGCAAATTCTTGAAATCGTCTTCACTCTCGCCCGGATATCCGGTTATGAAACTGGTCCGTATGCCCAGCCCGGGAATAGCGTCGCGGAGACGGCGCAGAAGCGCCCTGATTTCTCGCTCGGTAGTCATGCGCCCCATCGATTCCAGAACAGGATCGGATATGTGCTGAAGAGGTATGTCCAGGTAGGCGATGAAACGCTTCGCCCGAGCCAGAGTGTCGATGAACTCCGCGGAATAGTGCGCCGGATGCGTATAAAGAATCCGGAAAATGAAATCACCCTCAAGACCGTTCAGCCTTTCCGTAAGATACGCTATGTCCTCCCCGTCTTTCCGTCTGTCCGTTCCGAACGCCGTGGTGTCCTGGGCTATCAGTATAAGTTCCCTGACGCCGTTCTCCAACAGAACGGCGGCTTCCTTAAGTACCGAATCTGCCGTCCTGCTCCTGAAAGGTCCCCTTATTTCGGGAATGCTGCAGTAGGAACACCGGTTCGAACAACCCTCCGCTATCTTCAGATATGCGTAATGCGCGGGAGTGAGTTGCAGCCGCGGGATCGTATGGTCGTACAAGCTCGGGGGGGTGACCGGGCTCTCTCCGGTCGGCTTTATGCTGTTCGCCGGTTTGCGGACTTTTTTTCCAAGCTCCGACGCCTCGTCCGGCCCGAACCAGAAATCCACTTCCGGAAACATTTTGCGGAATTCGCGGAATCCGGACCACTGGCGGATACAACCGCAGACGACAAGCTTGCCGCCCTCGGTTTTTTTCCACTCGACGGCTTCCCGGATATGTTCCTCGGTCTCCTTTCTGGCGGATTCAATGAAGGCGCAGGTGTTGATCAGATAATAAGACGCACAGGAAAGATCCGAAGTCAGGCCGAAGCCTTCCCCCAGAAGAGACGCCGCTATTATCTCCGTGTCCACAAAGTTCTTGGGGCATCCCAGACTTACTATATATACATAGTCAGGCATAAGACTGGAAAGATCCCGGGGTGAAGGCTCGACGGCATTTACGGTCCCTCTTCATCCACGGCGCTTTCCATGTACCTGTATATGTCACTGCCGGTAGAAAGTATCAGCTTGGTGTTTTCTCCCATGCTCTTTTCGTAGGTCTCAAGAGTCTTTAGAAACGAGTAGAACTCAGGATCACGGTTGTACGCCCCCGCGTATATCGCCGTCGCTTCCCCGTCGGACTCGCCTTTTATCTTCTGCTCCTCCCTGTATGCCTGGGAACGGATTTTGTCAAGTTCCTTCTCCATCTTGCCGAGTATCTCGTTCTTCTTGCCCTGTCCTTCCGAGCGTATTCTGGAAGCAATCTTCTTTCTCTCGGTTATCATGCGCTGATATACCTTCTTCGCAACCGTTTCGACATAGTTGATCCGCTTGATCCTGACATCCACGATTTCTATCCCGTAGTCTTGGT
>CAZGYO010000002.1:8383-11111 GCA_964530455.1 uncultured Victivallales bacterium | reverse complement strand
GTCGCGCTCCTTCGCGCGCAGGAGAATCTCCCTGGTGATTTTCGACCTGCCTATCTCTATCTCAAGATCTGCCTCTTCCAGTTCGTCGTTGCCGGCTATAATCAGCTCCGAAGTATCCACGGCGTCAAGTATCCTGTTGCTGTTTCTCACAAGCTCCATGAGCGTGTTTTCCGTAACCGAACGCCTTACCACCGAATCAACGATGTCGTCGAGCTTGCTCTGCGCTCCCTGCTCGTTCAGTACGCTGGTATAGTATTTCAGAGGATCCGTGATCCTCCACCTTGCCATCGTGTCGACAAGTATGTACTTCTTGCCCTTTGTCGGGACTTCAGTAGCGTAACCGTACCACTCGAGAAGACGTTTCTCCATTATGTGTATCTTGTCGATGAAGGGCAACTTGACCTTCAGGCCGGGCTCAGTGATAGCCTCGCCTATGGGCTTGCCGAACCTCGTCTTTATCGCCTGCTCTCTTTCTCCGACGGTGTAGAAAAAGCCGCTCGCGATCAGCAGCGCTGAAAACACAATCACAAACAATATTATGCAGCCGGTCTTTTTCATCTTGACCCCCTTTCTCTCCTGGACTTGTTCAGGTCCAGCAGCGGTAGCAGAGAAGTCTGATTTCTGTCAACAATATATATCTCCTCGAATTCCGGCAGTATCCTGCTCATCGTCTCAAGGTACATCCTTTTCCTGGTTACTTCCCTGGCCTTTAAATATTCTTCGTGGATGTTTATGAACCTCTGGGCGTCGCCTTCGGCGCTGTTCACTCTGTCAATGGCATAGCCTTCGGCCTCGGCTATTATTTTCTGCGCCTGTCCCTTCGCCGCGGGAACCTTGTCATTGTACTCTCCCCAGGCTTCGTTTATGTACTTTTCCTTGTCCTGCTTGGCCTCGTTAACCTCGTTGAACGACGGTTTCACAGGATTCGGAGGGTTCACGTCCTGCAGCTTGACCGTCACGATCCGGAAACCGGTCTTGTATTCATCGAAGATTTCCTGCATCTCTTTCTGCACGACTTCCTCGATCTCCGAGCGGCCTACCGTCAACACCTCGTTGACCGATCTGTCCCCCACTACTCTCCTCATGACGGCTTCGGACACATCCCTGAGCGTGTCCCGCGGAAAACGCACGTTGAAAGCCCAATATTCGGGATTCTCTATCCTGAATTGCACAATCCATTCCACGTCGGCAATGTTCAGGTCGCCGGTAAGCATCAGCGATTCCCCGCTGTAGTCGTTGCGGGAATATTGGGTCTTGGCACTGGCCGTCTTTGTCCTGTAACCGAACTCCTCCTTGAACACCCTGGCCACCTTGACCTTGATAGCCTTTTCTATCCCGAATGGCGCCTTGAAATGAAGACCCGGCCCCACCTTCCTCACATACTTTCCGAAACGAAGCACAAGCGCCTGTTCCGATGCGTCGACCTTGTAGAATCCGGTCAGAAGCAGAACAAGCACGGCAAACACGATTGCCGCCGGCGCCACCCAGCGCCGTAAACGCCTCGCATATTCCTCCAATTTGAGACTGTTGAAGTCAATGTCAATAATGTCATCCATGTAAAATCCTTCCGTCAATTCATTCAGAGCTTTCAGTTGTTCCCAGCGCTCAACTCAAAGATAAGGCTTCCACACAGCTTGTGCAAGCTGCACAAGCAAAAAGATCAGGCGCAGGGCAGGAGACATCCCGTAAATCGCAAGCGCACCGCCAGGGAAATCGAAATCAAAATCGCTATCGGGATCGAAGAGACATGGGACTTGGGCACGAAAAGCTTGACGTTTATAGCATCACCGCTCAATAGCCCGGTTGTTTCACGAAGCCAGTGGAAAAAATAAAAATCGTCATTGTTGCAATTTGTGCTTTTTATATCTTGTTTTCATTCAACTATATCGTTATGGGATATAATGGCGTTCTGTTTTCTGAGAAGGTCCTGTAGTTCATTGATGTCGACGTTGCCCGTTGGGATCGAATTCCTTGCGGCGAGGTACGCGGCAGCGCCGGCGGCTTCGCCTTCGAGCATGCACTGTGGCATGACACGGAGGGATCCGAGCGCGGTATGGGTACATGATATGCATCTTCCCGCGACCAGCAGGTTTGATATTGTTTCGGGAACCAGCGCCCGGAACGGGATCTGGTACTTGAACCCGCGTTTGGGCCTAAATGTTTCCTTGTCCATCCCCGGTCCCGTGCAGTTGTGTATATCTATAAAGAAAGAACCGTAGCCAATACTGTCTGAAAACTCTTTTTCCGCAAGTATCTCCTGTTCGGTTATCACGTGTCTGCCCTTGATTCTGCGCGATTCGCGGGTTCCGATAAGCGCGGCGCAGTGGCTCATCCAGCAGTTTTCCATCCCGGGAACGTATTTCCGGTACACATCGATGCAGTGGAATGCCTGGCGGCGTCCCTCGATTGTGGCGTGGGTGATATCCTGCGTACGCGTACAGTCGCCCCCCGCAATATGCGTAAAATTGATTCCGAGCTGGTCCGGGCGTGTAGGCGTCCACCACCAGCCCATGATCGCGTCCTGAAAAGCTTCCATGTCACCGTTTTTCTGGGCTTCGAGCCACACTTTGCTCATTTTGTAGCTGTCGTCGGCGCCGTATTTTTCCCTGTACCCCCGGGTCCGGAATCGGTTTACCTTTTCGAAATCGATGCCGCCTATCTGGAACATCAGCGTCATCGGCTGGGTCGCTCCGTCTTTTTCCCTGCCTTTTTCGCATTGGACGCTGGC
>CAZGYO010000002.1:1869-8373 GCA_964530455.1 uncultured Victivallales bacterium | reverse complement strand
GCCGCGCGGAAGGCGGCGTCGGCGTCCCCCGTGCAGTCGATAACCGTCCTGGCGGATATCGCCTCTCTGCCGTTTTTGCTCTGTATAATCGTCTCGGATATACGCCCGTCTTTTATCGTTACGTCTGAAAACTGTGTATAGTAGAGGAGTTTTATTTTCGCGTCTTTCGCAAGGTCTTCAAAAAGAAGTTTCATGGGTTCTACCTCGAAGTCCAGGTGCTCCCCGTTGAAACGTCCCGTGCCGCGTTCTTGGGTTCTGAGAGCTATCTCATAGCATATTCCACCGACAATCCGAGTTGACTTGTCGGCCCAGGGCGAATAGATGCATATGTGCCCGTGAAGGCCGCTGGTTGCGATTCCCCCGAGAGCGTTTGTCTGTTCGATAACCATGACTTTAGCTCCGAGTCTGGCGGCTGAAAGCGCTGCGCTTATACCCGCGGGCCCCCCGCCAAGCACAAGAACATCCGTCTCGTATGCCACCGGAATATGTTCACTGAAATCAACCGTCTTCATTGTTCCTCCTCTATGTTGCAAATAGTTTTTTTTAACGCATTCACGAGCCCGGCAAGCTCGCCGTCCGCTATGTTTCCGGAAAAAGCGACAGCGGAATACGCCGGGGCCCCCAGCGTACAGGCAATGCTTCTTTTCGAGCCCATCGGAATATCCGCGTATCCCCTTTTCCTGGCGAGATCGACCTTCTTCATAATGTCCCGGCGCTCCTTGTCTTTGTGCCTGTAAAGTATTTTTATATCGTCATCGCTTTTTTCCGCGAGCAGGGCTGTTCCTATGGCCGAACGCCGGGCCGGGTAAAGCGACGATCTGCCCAGCGCCTGTGACGGACGCATTCCCGGCGCCCAGTGGTAGATGTATGAAACCCTGTCCTTCCAGAGAACACCCATCGCTACTATATGACCATACTTGTTAAGCTTCTCAAGCTGCGGGATGGACTTGCGCACCAGCCCTGAACTGAATAGGCTCTGCGCGGCCAGAACGTGCATCCCGGGACCCGCGCTGTATCCGCGGGTCCGGCCCTGATGCGCAAGGCCCAGATGCGCGAGAGTCTTCAGAATCCGGTTTACGCGCGTCTTTTCAAGCCCGAGCGACGCCGAAAGCTCCGTGCATGATGCCGGATCTCGGCGCATAGTCAGTTCCTGAAGTACGCCAAGTCCGTCTATCAGGCCTTTTACAGGTTGTGCTGGAAGGTCGTTCATGTTGCTATAATAGCAATAAAAATGCGTGTTTCAAGTGTTTTTACGGGATAAATTTGTCAAAAGCTTGACAGTCGGGGATGCGGGGCGTATGCTAATGATAGCCATGATAGCTATGATAGCAGGGAGTTGTGTTTAGTGCAAAATTTCAAAATAGAGCGGAGCGCTGGGCCCGCGTATGCGCAGGTGCGGGACAACCTCATTGAGCGCATCCGGGAAGGCGCGTTTACCCCGGGTGCGCCATTGCCCGGGCGGCAGGCTTTGTCGGTGGAATATGGTCTTGCCTACGGGACTGTAGGCCGCGCACTCCAGGAACTTTCCCGGATGGGGGTCGTAACCACGCACAATGGGGTGGGCAGTTTCGTCAACCCTGATTTTGATTTTTCAAACAGTACTGAAGGGATTTTTGGGGTTGCCGCGAATTTCGCAAATTCGGCTCGCGGAGCACGGATAGGTATAATAACCAACAACGATCCCGGCCTGACGAAGAACTGGTACAGAATACTCTGCCGGAATCTGGAGGTGGGGATATGCGACCATGGCGCTTCGACATACGGGATAGACCGCTTTGAATACGGCCTGAAAGAGCCGGAAAGCATGGCCCGTTGTTTCTGTGCGGCGCGCGAAAAGAAACTTGATGCGCTGGTGGTTATCGGGATATTGTATCCGACCGAACACCTGCTTGACATAATCGAGGCGGAGAACGGGGATTCGGAACTCCCTGTTGTCTGCATAAGCTGGGAACCCATGCCGGTTCCTGTCAGGCACGTTTATTACAGCAACATGGAACTCGGCTACACCGCGGGTAAGCATCTCTTTGATTCGGGTTACAGGGATATAGTTTTTCTGTCGACCTACGGCATGGTCGAATGGGAAGAGCAGCGGCTCGCGGGTATCCGCAGGGCGTTCGACCGCCGCGCAGATGATGAATGCGCGATATCAGTGGTCTCCACCGATGGCGAAAAGAGCTCCGATCATGAAAAAAGGTCTCCGGCGGACATGCTGGCCAGGCAGCGGGTGAACGGATACAACGGAATGAACAAAGCGCTGGACAGTTTTGCCGATTCCGGAGAACCCGTCCGCCGCGCCTGCATAGTATCTTCCGATCCAGCCGCGTTCGGCGCTCTCGACTGCTTGGAAGAGAGGGGGACGCAACCCGGGGCAGATATCGGGATAATCGGTTTCGATGACGATCCGGAAGCCGGACTAAGAGGCATGTCCAGCGTACGGCCACCGCTCGAGAAAATGGCCGAAGCGGCTGTCAGGATGCTGTTTCATGAAAGCGGAAACAGCCATTTCCAGTTGTGCTGTTCCGGACAGCTTATGGCCAGGGAGTCAAGCCACTGCGGCGCGCATGCCGGACAATTTTCGCCGTGGCGCCAGCTTGCAGGATTTTCAAGCGGATAATCATGGATTTTGAAACTGGCTCAATGCTTAAAATATGTAAATGTGAGGAGACAAAAAGTGAAGATGAAGAAATTGATTCCGGCCGGTCTGGCGTTGCTTCTGTTCTGTTCCATCCCCGCTGGCGCCGCCGGAACGAAGAAGGGCTCGAAAAAGGTTCAGGACGTCAAGCATTTCACTTTCAAATGGTTTCAGGATCTTGAGCCGGTCTGGTACGAGGAGACGTCCGGGGTTTTCGAAAAGGCCCTGAAAAACGATCTCGCCGATGTGAAAGAAGTGGTGTTCGCCTCCCGCGCTAACGGCCGCGACTGGCACTGGTACGCGAATTTCGGGTACAGGATAGACCGTGAAAACAGTTTCTACTACGGTGGCTGCGGGGGAAGGCTTTCCGCGCTGAACCTTCATACAAAAGAGCTGCGTACGATTTTCGAGGACTTGGAAGGGGATATCCGCGATCCGGCCGTCAGCTATGACGCAAAAAAGGTTCTCTTCTCATACCGCAAAGGCGGCACGCACCAGTTCCATCTCTACATCATTAATGCCGATGGAACCGGGCTCGAACAGATAACCGACGGTAAATACGACGATTTCGAGCCGTGCTGGCTTCCCGACGGCGGAATAATGTTTGTCTCTTCGCGCTGCATGCGCTGGGTTCCCTGCTGGTACGCCCAGGTAGGCATAATGTACAGGTGCGAGGCCGACGGATCGAATCTTCATCCGGTAAGTTTCGGTGTCGAGACCGAAAATACGCCGTGGCCCATGAACAACGGCCGCGTTTTGTATACCAGGTGGGAGTACGTGGACAGGAGTCAGAATGACTATCACGGTCTCTGGACGATAAACCCGGACGGGACTTCGGTGGCGCTTTTCTACGACAATCTCGGGACAATGAACCTGTATATCGACGCCAAACCGATTCCCGGCAGCGAGAAGATTTGCACGATAGTCTCACCGAAACACGGGCGCAATGAACACCGGGGCCGCATCGGGATTCTAGATCCCGCATACGGCAGCGACAGCGAGGAGGCGATACGCTTTCTCGACAGCGGTTATCCGTCGAAAACGGCCGAGAAAAAGAAGGGGCACGTCGGCGAAGAATCATGGAGAGATCCCTATCCCGTATCCGCAAACTGTTTCCTGGTTGCCAGCAAACGGCACCTGGCCGTCATGAACGGGAAAGGCGACTACGAATTCATCTTCGAACTTCCCAAAACCGACCATACGAACTGGAACCTGCACGAGCCGAGACCGCTGATTCCGAGGTCGCGGGAACCTGTAATACCGCATGTAAAGCCCTCCGAAGACGGTATGGCGACCCTGATGCTGATGGACGTGACAATCGGCAGGAACATGAAGGGCATAGAGTACGGGGACGTGAAACACCTGCTGATAATGGAGGAGCTTCCGCGCCCGGCCGCGAATTGCGCCTATGCCGACGCCATCTCGAGCGGTTCGAATTACGTGCTGCACCGGGTGCTCGGAAAGGTTCCCGTGGAGGACGACGGATCGGCGAATTTCCGGGTGCCCGCCGGTCGCGCTATATTCTTTTATGCCCTCGACAAGGACGGACTCTCGGTAAAAGCCATGCCGAGTTATCTCTCGACCATGCCCGGGGAAGTTACAAGCTGCGTCGGCTGCCACGAAAAAAAGACGCGGACTACAGGGCTTAAGACGAAGTCGCTGGTGTCTGAAGCGATGAAGCGGCCCCCGAGCGAGATCGAGCCTGTCAAAGGCGTTCCGGAAATATTCGACTATGTCCGCGATATACAGCCGATATGGGATAAACACTGCATAAAATGTCACAACTACGAAAAACATGCCGGAGACCTGATTCTCACAGGCGATATGACTGCCAGTTGGAGCGTCAGTTACCACGAGCTGAAAAAGGTGCGGAAAGATAAACGCGGCAGGTTCAGATATGTCAACTGCGGCCCTGGATACGAACCGGATCCATACAAGACGGCCTCCGGCGGCAGCATCCTTATAAAAACCCTCATGAAAGGGCACAAAAACGTGGAGCTTTCGGAGCTTGAACTGGAAAAAATAAAGCGATGGGCCGATGCCGGGACAACTTTCGCCGGCACATACGCGTCCCTTGGCAGCGTCTCGCGCAATAACAAAATCGAGCTTGAAAAGAAGAAAGATCCGGAATACACGAAACGCCTGGAACCGATACGGGAAACCCTCGAAAAACGCTGCGATATCTGCCACCAGAGCAAAGGGTCGAAAAATCACTGGCTCGAAGGTGAAAACCGCAAAGAGGCATACAGGTACAACATGAGCAAGCCCGAGAAGTCTCTGATCCTTCTCGCGCCGCTCGCGAAATCTGCGGGTGGGCTCGAGTTGTGTGGAAAGGACAAAAAGAGTCCGGCGGACGCGCCGGACGGTCCGGTTTTCAAAAGCACGGAGGATTCCGCATACAAGGTTTTGCGCGGGTTCGTGGACGTAATAAAGGAACAGTACGGACAGCCGCGCTGGTTCGAGCAGGAATTCCGTCCGAAATCCTGGTATATCCGCGAAATGAAGCGTTTCGGCGCGCTCCCGGACGATTTTGATCCGGAGAAAAACAAGGTCGACTGGCACCGGGTGGACAGGGACTACTTCAGGAATATATACCGCAAATGTCCGGGCCCGCAGCCGGGAGACTGACGGATTTGTAAAGCCCGGCTATGCGGGTTATTCTTGAGCAATAAGTAAGTAAACCGGCGACATAAAACAAGGAAAATATATGTTGAAAACAACAGCAGTCGCGATTGCGGTCACAATAGTTTTATCGCTTGAATCCCCGGCCCAGCAGGCTTCATGGGGGGTCGACCCCGCTCACAACATGGTTGTGGACGCCGAAAACCTTCCGGATGTCATCGACGAGACGACACTCGCATGGACGATAGAGACAAACAATGTGCATCAGTACCCGATGCCCATTATCGTCGGAGATAAACTTATCGTGTGCGCCTCCGCCAAGACGGGTCGGGGCCTGCTCGATCCCGATTGGCAGCAAGCCGTGAAAGGCGGCGGGCTTGTCACGTGTTTTGATTTGAAAGACCGGACCCCGCTGTGGCAGCTTGTCCTTCCCAAGAAGGGATACGGACTGGGCACATACGGGGTTTGCGCCGCTCCGACGGTCGAAGGCGACCGTATATACGTTCTCGCGATGGATGTTGTGTTATGTCTTGATCTTGACGGCCAGGCCGACGGGAATGACGGCATGGGCGAGAAGGAGGAACTGATGCTGATGACCCGGCCCGGTTACCAAGCCCCCGAGGGCAGGGAGAAGCCATCGACCCTTCCTTCCTGGGCCGCGGATATCCTGTGGCAATACGATATAGGCGGCAACTATCGCATCAGCTACCAGGATGCAGCGAGTTCCACAATAGTCCTTACAGGCGACCAGTTATGGCTCGCGACTTCCCACCAGTTGGGAACCGAAGCGCGCGGACAAGGCAAACCCGGAAAAAGGCGCAAGCCTGACCCCGCGCCGCATCTGCTGGTTATCGACAAAAATACGGGCAAACTGATTGCCGAGGACAGTATGGACATTCCGATAGTGTTTCACGGGGAATGGTCCTCGCCGTCACTGGTGGAACTTAACGGGAAGAAGGTGGTGGTCTTCGGCGACGGTTACGGTGAACTTCACGGTTTTGAAATTCCGGTTCCGGACAAGGACGGGAATGTCGTTAAGCTAAAGGAGCTCTGGAAGATAGACTTGAACCCTCCGGAATGGAGGAAGAACGAGGAAGGCAAAGAGTATCCCTACACGAACGACGGCAGACTGTTCTTCAAGTATCCCGAAGGCTTTCCGGACGATCCGGAACGCTGGGTGCAACTGGGCAAAGACAAGCAAGCATACAAGACACTCGGGCCCTGCGAGATCATAGGCACACCCAGCGTCG
>CAZGYO010000002.1:0-1859 GCA_964530455.1 uncultured Victivallales bacterium | reverse complement strand
CGTCGGGAACAGAATATACATAGGCGTCGGCCGCGACTGTTACTACAATACCCGCAAACCTTCAGAAGGCGAGGAACGTCTTCCCGGCACAAGACATTACGGTCGCGGAAGGTTCATGTGCCTGGAACTCGAGGAATACGACAAAGCGCCGAAAATAGTATGGGAGGACAGGGTGGTTTCAAGGACGCAGTGTACGGCATCCGTGGTCGACGGGCTCGTATTTATCGCCGACACTAAAGGCTTTCTTCACTGCTTTGACGCGGATACCGGCGAGGCACACTGGCGTGCCGATCTCGGAATGAAGGTAACATGCCGTTCGCAGGTGGTCATGGACGGAAAGGTGTATGTCGCCAACGACGGCAGCCATGTCTTCGTTTACCGGGCGTCAAAAGAGAAGGAGAAAATCTCAGAATCCCCCATAAGAGGTAAGGAGATAGCATCCGTAACCGCTAAAGACGGTCTGCTCATTCTGAGTCACCCGAGGCAGATCGGCGGATACATCAAAAAATAGAGGATATCCGGATGAAAACAATGATTGCAATGATTGCAGGCGCACTCGCCTTTTTCGCAGTGTCTCTTTTCGCCGGTGAATGGAAGAAAATCGAGGCGCCCGACGGGAAGACCGGCCCGACTTTCGGTCGCGCCGGGCTGGCGGTGGACCGTCTTACCGGCGAACTGTATGTCTCTTCCGGCAGAAGGGGGGCCTTCCTGAGCGCGGATGGCGGGGAAAGCTGGAATAATATCGGAAAGGACTTTCTTAAAGGCGCCCAGTGGTACGGGCTCTGCGTCAATATCGATACCGAGCGCAGCGGACGCGTCGCGGTGTTCCGCAAGGACCCTCCTGAAGATCCGGTGCAGAGCGGTTTTACACTGGACAAAGGCGGGACGTGGCATCCTCTTGAAAGAGTTCTCAACCCCAGGGAGCGCAAATCGCACAATTACGGCTGGAGCTGGGGCGTTGTGGACTGGTCGAAGGAGCATCCCGACACAATACTCGCCAGAATGCACCACTCTTCGAGACAGTGGCTTAGCAATGATTCCGGAAAGACCTGGGCCGAACTGCCCTTGCAAAGTATTTTTATGGGCCTGGCGGACGCTGAAACAGTCGTAGCCGGAATCCCCCGGAGAAAACAGATACTTCAAAGCCGAGATTCCGGAAAAGAATGGGAGAAAACCGCGGATCTCGAGACCCTCGCAAGGATACCGGCGCTGTTCAAGGGGCTTATGTACTGGGGCTGCGCCGAAGGCCTCGCCGTCTCGGAGGACAGGGGCGCGTCATGGAAAATCATTCCCGGTTCACCCGAACAACTCTACTGGGGTCCTTATTTCGGGAAAGACGAAAGCGAGATGATTGTAATCAACTTCGACGGACTTTATATCTCCCGCGACAGCGGAGCCTCCTGGAAAAAAACCGCCGAAAACATTCTGGTGAAAACAGAACCGGCTTTCGGCACAAAAGAACTCAAAATGGACTGGTTCATAGGGGAATCAACCTGGGGATGGGACCCGGTCAACAGTAAGTTCTATGCACTCAGAAAAGGACTCTTTGTCACGGATCTTTGATCATGAATTAACCTGAAAAAAGCAGTTGCCGCAGCGTGCCGTGCTTTTATCCTAAATAAAACAGCCAGGTTTTACGAGTCCGCAGATATTCAGCAAACCCCATTGCACTAATTCATATTCGGCTTTGCCGAATCTGAATATGCACGGCAAGGCCGTGCTCAGGACCACAGTTTGGGAAATTATTCCGGCTGCGGCTCTTCCTCAACCGGATCATCCGGCATCGCGTCGATCGCTTTCTGCCACCTGAACTCTGCAAGCTTTGATAACCATGTCAATTTTGAGGCTGACTGACCCCG
>CAZGYO010000001.1:0-33478 GCA_964530455.1 uncultured Victivallales bacterium | reverse complement strand
GCAGATTCTAAAAGTTTTGGAATATCCAAAACCTTTTCGAATATGCACTAATTAATAACTGACGCTAAGTAATAGACAAGTGCATTCTATATCTTTGAAAGTGGATTAGTATAAATATAAAAAGAAACTCGAAATGTGTAAAAAAAGGAGTCGAAAAATGAGAGAGAAAAGTAAATGGTGTCAGATGGTTGCAGTTGCAGCAGGTATTTTGACGGTCTTTAATGCTTATGCGCAATCGAGTGCATTGCAGGGAAAGGTTGTTGTTGACGGGTCAAGTACTGTATATCCGGTAACAGAAGCGGCGGCGGCGGCTTTCCGTGACAGTTATCCGAATGTGAATGTGACAGTTGCAATATCGGGGACAGGCGGCGGCTTTAAGCGATTTGTTCAAGGTGAAACTGATATTTCGGATGCTTCACGACCTATAAAGCCGAAAGAGTTTGCCAAGGCAAAAGAGAACGGCGTGCAGTTTATCGAGATCCCGGTTGCTCTCGACGGACTCTCAATAGTAGTGAACAAGGGCAATGACTGGGTCGATAAGCTTACAGTCGATGATTTGAAAGCAATTTATCTTGAGGGTGGCAAAGCAACGAAGTGGAGTGATTTGAATCCAGCCTGGCCGAATGAGAAAATAAAAGTTTATTCTCCGGGAACCGATTCCGGGACGTTTGACTATTTTAAAGAAGTTGTTGCTGGCAAAAAAGGCAGTTTCAGAAGCACTTTATCAACCAGTGAAGACGATAATGTACTGGTAACCGGAGTTGCCGGAGACAAATATTCCATCGGTTATTTCGGTGCCGCCTATTATTTTGAAAATAAAAATAAATTAACTGCAGTTCCGGTGGTTAATCCGAAAACAGGCAAAGCTGTTCTTCCGGAACCTGAAAATGTCATCAGCGGCAATTATGCACCCCTGAGCAGACCTTTGTTTATTTATGTTAACAAAAAATCCCTGCGCAAGCCTTCGGTACGTAAATTTGTTGAATTTTATGCAGGCGATTCGGCAAAATTCGCAGTGCAGGTGGATTATGTTGCATTGCCGGCGGAGATCATTGAATCAGCCCTGAAGTTTCTGAAAAAAGGTATTACAGGAACAGCATTTGTTGACAAGGATATGAAAAAGGTTGAAGGTGCATTGAGAGAACGTTATAAGGCAGAAAACCTTGTTGATACAAAGTAGGGATGTTGCAGTAACAGAACATGACGCAAAATAAGAAAAATAACAATCAATGGTTTCCTGTTTATTTCAGCGCCCGGTCCCGTTTAAGACAGAAAATTTGTGAGACCGGGCTTTTATCCGGAATGGGAGCTGTTACGACCTTTTCCGTTTTTCTCACCCTGATTATTATTGTGGTTCTGGGAAAGGAATCAATACATTTTTTCCAGCAGGATGAAGTGTCGATTGCTGAATTCTTCTCAGGGACACAGTGGAATCCGTTGCTGGGATATAAAAAACATTTCGGAATATGGCCGTTGGTCTGCGGTACTTTTCTTGTTGCCGCTGTCGCATTGTTGATAGCTGTTCCTGTCGGAATTCTGACATCAGTTTATCTCAGTGAATATGCACACCCCAAAGTCAGGAATATTATCAAGCCCGCCCTGGAAGTTTTAGCAGGCATTCCGACCGTAGTATACGGGTTTCTCGCACTGACGGTATTTACGCCCGGAATGAAATTCTTTTATGAAGGTATAGGTTCATACAATGCACTTTCTGCCGGGATTGCGGTGGGAATTCTCATCCTGCCGATAATAACCTCTCTTTCCGAGGATGCATTAAAAGCGGTTCCTGTTCAGTTGCGTGAAGGAGCTCTCGGACTCGGCGCGACACGTTATGAAACATCTTTCAAGGTACTTCTGCCGGCAGCTTTATCCGGAATCATATCTTCTATTCTGCTGGCTGCGGCAAGAGCCGTGGGAGAAACGATGATTGTTGCGCTTGCGGCTGGCAATACGCCTAAAATGACACTCAATGCAGGGAAGGAAATTCAGACAATGACCGGCTTTATGGTGCAGATGGCATTAGGTGATGTTTCCAATTACGGAGTTGAATACTTTTCAATGTATGCAGTAGCTTTCATGCTTTTCCTGCTGACCTTCGGATGCACCATGACCGGTGCTGTAATCCGCAGGCGTTTCAGAGAGGTTTACCAATGAGTCAGGATTTCAATATGCCGGAAATTCTTTCCGATCCTGAGAAACGGAGCGGAATTATCATATCACCAGCCAGACGCAACAGAAACAATGCTGTATTTAAGGGCTTATGTTTGTGCAGTGCCGTTTTCAGTGTTGTGCTGCTGGCGTTTTTAATCTTGACGCTGATGGGACTCGGAGTAAAAGAATTGTCATATACATTTCTCACGGCTCCGCCTCATCCGAATCCGGAATTGTCAGGTTTCTTCCCGGCAATGATGGGTAGTATCTGGCTGCTTCTCCTTGTCCCGGTTTTTGCCTTGCCTGCGGGCGTGGCAACCGCAATCATATTAGAGGAATTCCCGCCTTGTAATTTTCTGTTGAAAAAACTGCATGGCTTTATTCAGCTTAACATAACCAATCTCGCTGGAGTTCCTTCGGTGGTTTACGGCATCATAGGGATTACACTGTTTGTTTCAATGTTTGGAATTTTCGGTAAAACAAGTCGTCCGGTGTTTGAGATGGGAGTTGAGTATTTTGATCAATTCTACAGTGAAGCGGATCAGGCTTTTCTTGTGCCCGTTAAAAGCGGCGGAAGCCCTGAAACCACCCTCGTTCAGGGTATCAATGCTATCGATTCATCAGAAAAAATTATAAAATTGAATGTTATAGGCGAAGATGAAGAATGGCCTGAAAATGAGAAAACCGGGCTGAGGTCTATTCGTATATATGACACCCCGGGACGCATCAGTAAACGAAACTGGTATTATTTCAGACTCCCCTTGGGGCGCGGCGTTCTTACCGGCGCTTTAACTCTCATGCTGGTAATTCTGCCGGTTATAATTATTTCAACACAGGAAGCCTTGAGGGCTGTACCATACAATTTGAGGGAAGCTGCCTGGGGACTGGGGTTAACCCGTTGGCAAACTGTGCGGCATGTCGTTCTGCCATCTGCTCTGCCGACTGTAATGACCGGAACCATCCTCGCAGTAAGCAGAGCAGTGGGCGAGGCAGCTCCTTTACTGATGATTGCCGGAATTGTTTTTATTTCCAATGCTCCGGCGAATTTAATGGATGATTTCACTGCCATGCCTTTGCAGATATATAACTGGGCACAAAGGCCGCAGAAAGAATTTCACGACCTTGCTGCAGGGGGAATTATTGTGTTACTGACCGTTCTGCTATGTTTCAATGCTGTGGCAATCACAATAAGAAATAAATCACAGAACCGCTTAGATAAATGAGGACAGAATGAATAAAAAAAATAATCCGGATTTGACACAAATTGACGGGCCCGTGGCTCTGAAAGTTTCTGATTTCAACGCATGGTACGGTTCGTTTCAGGCTTTGCAGAATATTAATGTCCGCATGCCAGAAAACAAAGTTACCTCATTCATAGGGCCCTCAGGTTGCGGTAAAAGCACTCTGCTCCGCTGGTTAAATCGTATTAATGAAACTATCCCTGACGCAAGAGTTGAAGGAAACATAACCCTTGGTGATATCAACATTCTTGACAAAGCTGTTGATCCTGTAAATCTTCGCAGACGTGTCGGCATGGTTTTTCAGAAGCCGAATCCATTCCCGAAAACAATCTTTGAAAATATTGCTTTCGGGTTAAGGCTCCACATGAAAATCTCCCGTAGTGAAATTAAAGAAATAGTAGAGTGGTCATTGCATAAAGCCAGCCTCTGGGATGAAGTAAAAGACAGACTAAATAAGTCGGCTTTATCACTTTCCGGCGGACAGCAGCAAAGACTATGCATTGCAAGGGCGCTTGCATTGGCGCCCGAAGTTCTTTTAATGGACGAACCATGTTCCGCTCTCGACCCGATCGCAACTACAAAAATCGAGGACCTGATTCATACTCTCAGGGAACGATACACCGTAGTTATTGTTACCCACAATATGCAGCAGGCAACACGCGTTTCAGATTACACTGCCTACATGTATCTGGGCGAGCTGATTGAGTTTGGCGAAACAGAACAGATTTTTACTGCTCCGGCAGATCAGCGTACAGAAGATTATATTACCGGTAAATTCGGATAAAAGGAGGATTTATGAATGACAAACATACTGACAGAGAATATGAAAATGAGCTTCTGGTCATAAAGAATATTGTTTACTCGATGGAGGCACTGATTCAGGAAATTGGAAATAATTGCTTATCAGCTCTTTTTGAAGGCAGCTTAAACAGTGCTCATCAGGCGATAAGTAAAGACGATGAAGTTGACCGGATGGAGCTTCAGATTGACAGACAGTGCATAAATGTAATTGCCCGCAGACAGCCTTTAGGCACCGATCTGCGCTTTATCGTTTCTGTGCAGAAAGCAGTTACCGACCTCGAAAGAATCGCAGACCTTTTAGTTTGTATTGCGGAGAGGTCAGTTGAACTGCACCAGAATACCGATTATAAAGTGGACGAACCTGATTTAAAAATGATGCTGAAAGAAGTTTTGAACAACGTCTCTTATTCGATATCAGCATTCCTCAAATCAGATAATGAGGAAGCGGTTAATATTATTCTTAAAGACCGCCAGATTGACGCTTTTCATGCACAATTATTTAGGAGCTTAATGGAAAAAATGAGAAATGGCTGCGATAATTTCTCCGAGGTCTCCAGAATCATGACTATTATCAGTTGTGCTGAAAGAATCGGCGATCATGCTAAAAACATTTGTGAATACACATGCTATTTAGCAACGGGCAGACAAATTTCACACACTCACTCTCTTCCCGATGAGTCCCCTGGTGTTCCAAAGTGCATTGTATTTCTGTGTGTCCAGAATTCAGCAAGAAGCCAAATGGCAGAAGGCCTGGCCAAACATATTTTCTCCGATAAAATTGATGTATTTAGTGCAGGATCAGCTCCTGCTGATAAAATCAATCCCATCGCAGTTGAAGTAATGAAGGAAATCGGTATTGATATTTCCGGACATCATCCGAAAAGATTAACAGATATTCCTCTCGGAAAAGTTGATATGGTTATTACTCTCTGCTCTGAAGAAATATGCATCAATCTGCCGACTGCGGTAATATGTCAATCATGGCTCTTTGATGACCCAGTTGCTGTAAATAACAAAAATGAGAGAATAAAAGTATTCAGAAATATCCGCGATGATCTGAAAACAAAAATCGAAAAATTATTCTTCAGTGCCGAATTTCGGGGCGGTCGATAATTTCGTTTTTATCGACCGCAGACAGACATTAAGATTATTTTGAAAATAAATAAAAATCATTTATTTCCATTTTACTCCTTTAATTATGCACTAATTCGATATACTATTAGGTAATTGGCGGATTATAAGAGATAAAGGAAGCTGAAAACCTCATGAATTCACCACTATTCTCTCATAAATTTTTCAGGCACCCCTCCGTTTTCACCGTCGAAGGATTGTTGCGCGAGGCCCGGCGACAGAAGTGTGTGCCGTCCGGAGACGTGCCTCGAATTTGCCTTCTTGACCCGGATGGCGATCTATGCCGCGAACTGAAACTTTCCGGCGCGGAGAACAACCCGCACTGGGCTTGCTATCATACCGAAATGCTGGAGTGGGCGTTGACGAAGACTACTGTCGGGGTGGTTGGCTGTGCTGTGGGAGCGTCGTTCGCCACGCTTGTGGCCGAGGAGATGTTCGCCTCCGGCTGTGAACTTTTGATCAGCGTCACGTCCGCCGGGCAGATCAACGACGCTGGAGAACCCCCGTATTTCGTCTTCATCGACCGGGCGTTGCGAGACGAGGGGACCAGCTATCACTACCTTCCGCCGGAACCTTACGTTCACCCCGCTCCGGAGATGACCGCCCTCGCCAAGAATCTGACCGCCGATGGAATCGACCGCGTCATCAGCGGCGGCGCTTGGACGACCGACGCGCCGTTCCGGGAAACCGAGGCGGCCATCGCTTTCGCCCGTTCGGAGGGATTGCTGGCGGTCGAGATGGAGGCCGCAGCTCTCTATGCGTTCGCCGAGGCGAGACGACGCTCAATTCTCTGTTTCGCCCACGTCACCAATCGCATGGCCACCGTCGAAAATGACTTCGAGAAAGGCGAGGGCGACGGCAATAAGGCCCTGCGTGGCTTGATAGAGCGAATCATTGAGGTTTGGGAGGAGCGCCCGGAGCCGGGCGGGGCGAATGGCCCGTTCAAACTCCGCTCGCTTCGCTTACTACGGAACGGGCGGGGCCGTCCGGCTTGACACAGTCAAGGTAGTTTTATTAGTGTGGATTAGCGTAGATTAGCGGTTAACTTACGGAGGAGCGTAGCGGATTTGGTGGCCGATCATAGGAACATAGGAGTTGAAAATGCTAACTGAAGAAAAGCCGGTTTATTTCGATTACAATGCCACGACACCGCTTGTGCCCGAGGTAATCGAAGCTATGCGTCCGTTTCTCGAGGAACATTTTGGGAATCCCTCGAGCAACCATATTTATGGGTACGTGATGCGCGATGCTGTTTCCCACGCACGCAATCAGGTGGCGAAATTGCTTGGAGCGACACCGGAAGAGATTGTCTTTACAAGCGGTGGAACCGAATCCAACAACCATGCGCTCAAGGGAGTGGCCCGTGCTTGCCAGCATCGCGGGAATCACATTATCACGTCGGTCACGGAACATCCGGCCGTACTCCAGGTGTGTGGATGGCTGTCGCGAAACGGATTCGATATCACATACCTGCCGGTCGACGGAAACGGACGAGTCGATCCGGATGCTCTTCGCCAAAAAATTACGAACCGTACCGTTATTGTCAGCATCATGCATGCGAATAACGAAACCGGCACGATCGGTCCGATCCGTGCATTGGCGGATATCGCGCATGCACACGGAGCATTGATGCATACCGACGCCGCTCAATCCGTCGGGAAAATTCCGGTCAGAGTTGATGCACTGGGAGTGGATTTGCTCAGCGTCGCCGGACACAAGGTCTACGCACCGAAGGGTATCGGCGCTCTCTACATTCGGTGCGGTACGCCGATCGAACCGCTTATGCACGGTGCCGGACATGAGAACGGCTGCCGCGCCGGCACCGAAAACGTACTCGAAATTGTCGGTCTGGGGGCCGCCTGTGAAATTGTACGGCGGGACGGTGATAAAATCGCAGCACACCTGAAATCCGTTACCAGCCTGCTTCTGGAACTGTTGACAGCTTCCATTCCGGAGACACAAGTGAACGGATATCAGGCAGAGTGTCTGCCAAATACGTTGAACATCAGCTTCCTCGGTGTGGATGCACACCTTCTTCTGGAAGCCTTACGGAAGGATGTAGCCGCTTCGGCAGGGGCTCGGCCTGCCATGCCGGTGAAACAACTATATCCCCCGTATTGAAAGCAATGGGAATACCTGTCGAGCGGGCGACGGGAGCCGTTCGCTTCTCAACAGGATATCCGACCACTGCAGAGGATTGCCGACGAGTAGCAAACTGCGTCTCACGGGCGGTGAATCGTCTTCGTGAATGTATATAAAAAAATAACAAGTACGCTGTTCATCTATCATCTGGAATGGCTGCGGAAAACAGGAAGGGATCTATGTTTAAAAAAACTGTGAAAAAGACTACTGAAAAAGGTGTTTGGAACTTCTTGGTATTGACGCTACTGAGTATCATTCTGTTGACGCCTGTCGTAGCCCAGGAAACTGCGGTGTTAACTGACAGCGCGTCGCGTATGAATGTCCGTTATTTTCTTTCTGTTGACCGGGTGCCGGCGGGTTCTTCGTTCCAGGCGGCAGTAGTTCTTGATATTCAGCCGGGTTGGCACATGCAGGCGGCGCAGCCTTCGTTTGATTATCTCGTTGGTACTATTCTGAGTCTGAAACCGCAATCAGGAATTGAAATAGGCAGGATTGACCACCCGTCTGCAAAGCAAATTGAATTCGCAGGCGATACTCTGGCAGTGTATGACGGCGAAACGCCGATCCTGTTCACCATTTCCACCGCGGCGGATCTTATACCCGGTCAATATGTAATAAAAGGCGAGTTGACGGTTCAGGCCTGCGATGATCAGGTTTGTCTGGCACCGTCAACTCTGGCGGTAAATATCCCTGTCGAGGTGGTTACAAAAGGAACCTCTGTCACTGCCGTCAATGAAAAGTGGTTTCGTACTCTTTCCCCAATCGAAAACGCTGCAGTATCATCAGTAGATGAACTGAACCAGGTTTTCGGTGGTAGCAGTTTGTTTCTTACCCTGCTGGCAATGTTTCTGACAGGGCTTGCATTGAATCTGACTCCATGTGTCTATCCCATGTTATCAGTTACGGTCTCGATTTTCGGAGGGCAGAATAAGTCACGAACCGTTGGTGTTTTCCTAAAGGCTCTGATTTATGTACTCGGGATCGGGACTATGTACAGTATCCTTGGAACGCTGGCTGCCTTGACCGGCGGTATGTTCGGGGGGGTAATGCAAAACACCTGGGTACTGGTCGCAATCGGACTTTTATTGGGAGCCATGGCATTGAGTATGTTTGGTCTTTACGAATTTCGTCCCCCATCCAGACTGCTGAACCGCCTCGGCGGCACAACGACGACCGGTTTTGCCGGAGTATACTTATCCGGGCTTCTGGTCGGCATATTCGCCGCCCCCTGCATTGGTCCCCCCATTATAGCTTTACTCGCTCTCGTTGGAGCACGGGGTAACCCATGGTTCGGATTTGGTGCGTTTTTCGTACTTTCAATGGGATTGGGAGCGCCATATCTGGTACTGGGAACATTTTCCGGACTGCTGCAGAAATTACCTAAATCGGGTGCCTGGATGATATGGGTCAAAAAGGTATTCGGAGTCATATTGCTTGGAGTCGGTTTATTTTATCTGGCACTTGCAATCATGCCGGGGTTCGTCCAATGGATTCCGCTTATCACGGCAATTATAGGCGGAGTTTATCTCGGATTCATTGAAAAAACCGGCAATGGAAAACGCGGATTCCGCAATTTAAAATATGCGCTGGGGATAGCTGCTATTTTGTACGGGGTATGGCAGATTGTCGCCATGCCGCGCACACAATTGGAATGGCAGTCATACCAACCCGAATTACTGGATATTGCTCGAACGAACAGGAAGCCGGTCGTCCTGGACTTCTATGCCGACTGGTGTATTCCTTGTCATGAACTTGAAAGGGAGACGTTCAGCCATCCGGATGTTATGGCTGCACTGGGCGGGTATGTTCGTTTGAAAGTGGATATGACTCATGATGACAATGCGGAAAACCGTGCGGTAGTGGAACGCTTCGGTGTGCAAGGGGTTCCGACGCTTGTCTTTCTTGATGCCAATGGCGATGAACTGCAAAATTCCCGAGTCACTGGCTTTCTTCCACCGAATGAATTCCTGTCCATCATGCCAAAAATACTGTCCGGGCAGAACACAAAAAAGAAGAGGTCGCCGACGAATGATTTGGTTCAATGAAACAACAGTGTGGAATATAGCGGCTCTGCTTGCTTTTTTGCTGTTTCTGGGATGGGAGAGCATTCAGCCCTTCCCTTTTTTCAGGGGGGAAACGGGGCGGCGCTACCTGCACCTGGCACGTAATATTGGTTTTGCTCTGTTGAATGCCGCGCTGATCGGAATCTGTTTCCTGATACTGTGGAAACTGGCGGCAGGCAGGTCGGTTGAGATAAAATTCGGTCTGCTTCATCGCTTCGCCTTACCGATTTGGCTGCATACCTTTCTGGCCATTATGCTGCTTGATATCTGGACATACTGGTGGCATCGGGCCAACCATCGCATTCTTTTCCTGTGGCGATTCCATCGGATGCACCATTCCGACCCCTGGATGGATGTTTCCAGTGCCCGCCGCTTCCATCCCGGTGAAATTATATTTTCCTCGATATTGCCAATTCCCCTTGTTTTTCTGCTGGGACTATATCTATGGGAGTTGCTGCTTTACGGCTGGCTTATGGGCTTTGTGGTTGATTTTCATCATGCTAACATTGCACTTCCTGAACGATTCGACCGCTGGCTGCGTATATTTCTGGTCACGCCGGCTATGCATAAAGTCCATCATTCGCGCATACAGATCGAAACCGATTCAAACTACACTTCTTTGCTTTCCGTCTGGGACCGTATCTTCAACAGTTTCCGCCGCCGCACGGATCTCGCCGCCATTGAAATCGGGCTTGGCAAATATAGTCTTCCCCGTTTCCAGACCCTAAGGGGTATGATGACGACTCCTTTTTCCCGTAATAAATCTTATAAATGAACAAGATGAAAAAATGGATTAAACCGCTGGTACTGTTAACCGCAGTGATTGCACTGATCGTTCTTTCCCGCACTTTCGGACTTGGTGAACGGTTGGGAGAACTGAAGGAATGGATCGGCAAACAGGGAGTCTGGGGCCCATTTATCTTTGCCGGGATATATGCCCTGGCAACCGTGCTGGCAATCCCGGGTTCCGCCCTGACCATCGCCGCGGGAGCGCTTTTCGGATCTGTCATAGGAACAATTACAGTTATCTTCGGGGCGACTACAGGCGCTGCGCTATGCTTTCTTATCTCACGATATTTTGCAAGAGAGTCACTTTCGGCTTATATGCGCAAAAGGGGAAAATTTAAAAAACTTGATGATTTGACAAAAAAGCATGGCGCAATAATCGTGGCTATAACCCGCCTTGTCCCTCTCTTTCCTTTTAATCTGCTCAATTACGGCTTCGGCCTTACCGGGGTTCCGTTCCGCACCTATGTCGGCTGGTCTTTCCTGTGCATGCTTCCGGGAACAATTCTGTACGTGGTAGGAACAGATGCCATCACTACCGCCATAGAAGAAGGTCGAATTCCCTGGACACTGGTAGGAATAGTTGCTTTGATTATCTTGATCCTTACGGTAATTGTCAAAAAAGCCCGAAGTAAACTTAATGATGAACATGATCAATCTGAAAATGATAAGGAGCAATGATGAGTGAACGGCAACTTGAATTAAGTCCTGATGATAAGTACAACCGTGAACTTCTGGAAAATGTGCATCCGGAAAATTGGCGGAATCCTGATCCTGAACCGATGTACAACATGGTGGCTGTGGGTGCCGGTACCGCAGGATTGATTTCCGCTATAGCCACCGCTTCACTTGGGGGAAAAGTCGCCCTGATCGAAGAGAATCTGATGGGAGGAGACTGCCTAAACGTCGGCTGCGTGCCATCAAAAAGCCTGATTCGTCCCGCACGGCTCGCGGCGGAAATGCGTAATGCGGCCGATTTCGGGCTGAGCGGCTGCGAAGTTCGCAAAGAAGATTTTCCGAAAGTGATGGAGCGATTAAGGCGCATAAGGGCGGAAATCAGCAAGAATGACTCAGTCAAGCGCTATTCTGAACTCGGAGTGGATGTTTTTCTCGGAAAGGGTGTTTTCAAGAGCCGTAACACGGTCGAAGTTGACGGGAAAACTTTGCGTTTCCGCAAAGCTGTAATCGCTACGGGCGCACGGGCACTTAAACCTGATATTCCGGGACTTGAAGATGCGGGTTTCCTGACCAATGAAACAGTATTTAACCTGACCAGTCTGCCGGAACACCTGGTGGTTGTCGGTGGCGGGCCTATCGGCTGCGAATTAGCTCAGGCTTTCCACCGCCTGGGATCCGAAGTCACAATTATTCAAAAAAGACGTTTTCTACCCCATGAGGATGCGGAGGCATCAAATATACTGGCGGATGTTTTTCAGAAGGAAGGCATTCGTGTGTTTTTACACGCAAAGACGTTGAAAGTTGAATGTATCGGGTCGGGAAGAAAAAAAGTATTCATCGAAGTCAATGGAGAAAATCACGCTATCGAGGCAGATGAAATACTGATCGGCGCCGGACGCGTTCCGAACGTTGAGAACATCGGACTGGATACTGCCGGAGTCGATTATGACCAACGCAAGGGAGTTATAGTGAACGACAATCTTCGCACGAGTAACAAGCGGATTTATGCAGCCGGAGATTGCTGTATGGCGTGGAAATTCACCCATGCCGCCGATGCCGCGGCACAGATCGTAATCCAGAATGCGTTGTTCAAAGGACGCAAAAAACTCAGTTCACTCGTGATGTCGTGGTGCACATATACCGACCCTGAAATCGCTCACGTAGGCATGTATAAACAAGAAGCTGACGAAAAAGGGCTGGATGTCGAATTTTTCAAATTTGATATGTCGGAAAACGACAGGGCATTGGCTGACGGCGAAGGCAATGGTTTTGTCAAGGTAATGGTAAAAAAGGGCTCGGATAAAATTCTCGGCGCGACAATTGTCTCCGCACATGCCGGAGAAATGATCAGCGAAATCACCACAGCAATGGTAACGGGAACCGGACTGGCAAAAATGGGGAACGTCATTCATCCTTATCCGACGCAGGCCGAAGCCATAAAGAGAGTAGCCGGTTTATACAAGAAAACCCGGCTTACACCGACTCTCGCCAAACTCCTGAAGTGGTGGTTGAAAATACAGCGATAGTGTCCGGTATACTAACCATTAGCGTTCCGGAAAGCTCTTCCCGTACCTCTTGCAAAAGTCATATCAGATGTTATGTTTTTGGCGATTGATAAAATGGTACATATTCAGCAAACCCCGTTCGATCGGGGTCAATCAGTCTTCGAGTGTCTCAGCCCCGCCCCCGTCGTGGTTCATTGAATATGTACATAAAAGGAACCAGGGCCAGTAGATTTTAGGATATAAGGCATGGAGAATAAACTGACAGAGCCAAACAGCGACCGCCGGAATCATTCACAAATAATGCGTGCCTTCGTTGAGATGAGAAAATTCATTCAGCATAACGCCAATATTTTTGCCCGGTTGGGTTCGGTGGAGCGACGACAAATAGCTTTTGAGTCCGAAACCGGACAAAACTTTGAAAAAGTATTTCAGGCATTGGAGGCAGGAGAGCCAGCGAAGCAAGGCATTTTTTTTAATGGACAGGTTTATGACGCTTACCGTTTTGTTGCCGATCTCATCCGTAGGGCAAAGAAAACCCTCATTCTCGGTACGTTATCCGTGGAGGATATTTGATGGGAAACAAAACCTCACATGACGGCATGCTGCCGCAAAGGATTGAGGATCATGCTCTTTTTGATCGTGTCGTCTCCATTCTTGAGCAGGCGCGCGGTAATGTCGTCCGTGCCGTCAACAGCAATATGGTCATGGCCTACTGGCTTATCGGTCGTGAAATCGTCGAGGAGCTGCAGGGAGGAGAAGATCGGGCGGAATATGGAAAGCAGGTCATTGCGGATTTATCGACGCGGTTGAGTGAGAAGTACGGTAAAGGATTTTCAATAACCAGTTTAAAGTATTTCAGGACATTCTATCTGGTCTATGCAGATCGGTTCAGAGAGATTGGTCGCCCAACTGGCGACCAATCTCAGCGCAATGGAAAAAGTCGCCCGTCGGGCGACCTTTTGAAATTACACAAAAGCTTCTCTGCGGGTAGCCAATCTGAGGATAATGAAATGCTCTCCCCAGCGGGGTGGGATTTGAAAAAGCATCATCCAACGGGTGACGAATTGGGCTTTTCCCCGAAGCTCACCTGGTCACACTACCGCGTCTTGATGCGTGTAGATAACGAACTGGCCCGCGACTTTTATGAACGCGAAGCCATTGAAGGCGGATGGTGCAAGCGCACGCTGGAGCGGCAGGTACACACCCAATATTACGAACGCTCCCTGCACGCGCAGCAGCCAGACAAAATGATCGCCGAAGGGCGACAGCTCCAGAAAACGCCAGCCGCTCCTGACGAAGTTCTCAAAAACCCCTACGTGCTCGAATTTCTCGGCTATCCAAATTTTGCCGATGTGCGTGAAACCGATGTCGAGCAGGCGATCATCACCCACCTACAGCATTTCCTACTGGAGTTGGGCACCGGTTTCGCTTTTGTCGCACGGCAGAAGCATATTCGCGTCGACGAAGAAGACCGCTTTATTGATCTGGTTTTCTACCATTGCAAACTGAAGTTTTACCTTTTGATCGACCTGAAAATCGAAAAACTCACCCATGGTGATGTCGGCCAGATGGATGGCTATGTCCGCATGTTTGACGGTCTCTTCACCGCCCCCGACGACAATCCCACCATCGGGCTGATTCTCTGCGCCGAAAAATGCGATACCGTCGCTCGCTACTCCGTGCTCAACGACCGCAAACAAATCTTCGCCTCCAAATACCTGCCCAACCTCCCCAGCGAAGAACAGCTCCGGCGCGAAATCGAACGTGAACGCCGCCTTATCGAAGCCGCTCTTGAAGAGCGTATGCGGATTAGAGGTAAGGAATGAGTAAAATGAACTCGCCCAAAATCGCAATGCCGCAAAAGAACCTGCTGCGAGATCTGAAATCGCTGATTGAGCAGGGACGCAGTCAAGCCGTTGCAGCAGTCAACAGTGCGGTAACCATCACCTATTGGCATGTGGGCAAGCGAATCAATCAAGAGGTGCTTCACGGCGAACGGGCGGAATACGGCAAACAGGTTGTCGTGTCGCTGGCCAATGAATTGGTCGTGCTCTATGGCAAAAGTTTTGAGGCGAAAAACCTACGGCGCATGATGCAGTTTGCGGAGTGTTTTCCGGATGTCCAGATTGTCGTTCCGCTGGCACGACAATTGAGTTGGTCACATTTTCTGGCGTTGATTCCCCTGAAATCGGACGAAGCCCGACTCTTTTATGCCCGCACAGCCAGTGAATCTCGTTGGAGCAAACGTGAGTTGAGGCATCAAATCGAGCGCAAAGCGTTTGAACGATCGGAGATAGCCGATACCAAACTGGCTCTTGCGGATGCGGAACACCTCGGCGGCAACTTTAAGGATCCCTATTTTCTCGATTTTCTGGGTCTGAAAGACGGCTATCTGGAAAACGAACTGGAAAGTGCCCTGCTAAAGGAACTGGAGCTTTTTATACTGGAGCTGGGCAAGGGCTTTGCCTTCGTGGAACGCCAAAAGCGTATGATTATTGATGGTGAGGATTTTTATCTCGACCTGCTCTTCTTTCACCGCAAACTCAAACGGCTGGTGGCGGTCGACCTAAAAATCGATCGTTTCAAAGCAGCCTTCAAAGGACAGATGGAACTCTATCTCAACTGGCTCAACAAATACGAGCGGCAGGATGGCGAAGAAGCCCCCATCGGACTGATCCTGTGCGCGGAAGCCGGCACCGAACAGGTGGAACTGCTCAATATGCGGAAAGACAACATCATGGTCGCCGAATATTGGACCGACCTGCCGCCCAAGAAACTTCTTGAGGAAAAACTGCATAACGCTCTCATTGAAGTACGCGAACGACTCGCTGAACGGAAAATGCTCGAAAGCGGGGAGGAAGACTGACATGTCACCCGGACGCCAATACATCCAGCGCGAGTTCGATCGGCTGTACGACCCGAATCATCCCGTGCGCAATCACATCGAAACCCTCGACAGCGTCGACGTCGTCCGCACCATCCGCGAAGCGTTGAAAAGATAGGAACCGCGAATGAACACGAATAAACACAAATTAAGAACGCTGATCGCGGACGGCGAGGGAATCTCGACCGAGTTCAAAGCGTGCCGCGGTCAATTGCCGAAATCTGTATATGAAACAGTGTGCGCCTTTCTCAACCGGCATGGCGGTACGATACTTCTGGGCGTTGAGGACTCGGGCAAAGTGTCCGGCATCGCCACCGAGATCGCAGGCCAACTCAAGAAGGATTTCGTAACGGCCATCAACAATCCGGAAAAGCTGCAGCCTCCCGCCTACCTCTCAGTGGATGAAGTCGTGTTAGAAGGAAAAACACTCCTGCATATCTATGTCCCGGAAAGCTCGCAGGTACATCGCTGCAACGGGCGCATCTACGACCGCAACGAGGACGGGGACTTGGACATCACCGACAATACCGTGCAGGTTGCCCGCCTCTATCAGCGCAAGCAAGCAACCTACAGCGAGAACACGGTTTATGTGCATATCCAGCCCGCTAATCTTCGGGCCGACCTGATTGAACGCTGCCGAAACCATGTGCGCATCAATCACCCGGGTCATCCGTGGGTCGGCATGGACGATGAAGCGCTGGTAAAAAGCGCCCAGCTCTACCAGCCGCATCCGGAAAACCGCAGCCTCGGCATCACGCTGGCCGGAGTCATGCTGCTGGGTACTGATTCCCAGATCCTACAGGTCTGTCCGGCCCACAGGACGGATCTGATCTTGCGCAAGGTGAATGTGGACCGCTACGATGACCGTGACCTGGTGCGCACCAACCTGATTGACACTTACAACCGGATCATGGCCTTTATCCGGAAGCATCTCCCCGATCCGTTCTACCTGGAAGGCGATGAGCGCCGAAGCCTGCGGGATGCTATCTTCCGGGAAGTGGCATCCAATCTGATAATCCATCGGGAATATGCCAGCGGCGTTCCCGCCCGGCTTGTCATTGAACACGGGAAGGTGACAACCGACAATGCCAACCGGCCTCATGGCTTTGGCGCACTTGATCCCGACACCTTCGCTCCCTATCCCAAAAACCCGGTGATCGGTGCCTTTTTCCGGGAAATCGACCGGGCCGACGAACTCGGCTCCGGCATGCGCAACATGATGAAATACGGCAAGAAATACGGCGGTACCGATCCGCAACTTGTCGAGGGGGATGTCTTCCGTATGATAATCAGCATCCCCCAAGCTGGCGAGCTCGGGGAGAAAACGTCGGAGAAAACTTCGGTAGAAACTTCGGTAGAAACTTCGGTAGAAAAGCAGGATGCGTCGGGGAAAACTTCGGTAGAAATCATCGGCCTGTTGCGGAGGAATCCGGAGATGACGCTGAAGGAAGTTGCCCGTGCCGTCGACCGGACGGTGCGTGCCGTGGAAATGTCCGTTTCAAAGCTGTCGAAGGAAGGCAAGCTGCGCCATGTCGGCCCACGCAAAGGCGGCCACTGGGAGGTGCTGGACTGATGACTGAACGATTAGACAAACGATGGGTACTCAACGAATGGCTCGAGGGAAATCACGAATGAACATGAAGAAGTATAAACTGAACTGCGACCGCAAACAAAAGCTGATGGAACTGGATGATGAAAAACGATAGAAACAGAGAACGACGGAAGGACGGGGAAAATGAGATGTCTCTCATTCGCTCCTCGGCGGCCGAATACCTGACGTTTGTTGCGGCAGGTGGCGGATCACAAACCAGCGTGGAAATGCGCTACGAGGACGAAAATATCTGGCTGACTCAGAAGATGATGGGGGTGCTCTACGATGTGGAAACGCACACCATCAACTACCACCTTAAGAAGGTCTTCTCCGACAGTGAGTTGGAGGAAGATTCAGTTATTCGAAGTTTTCGAATAACTGCCGCCGACGGCAAGCACTACAACACAAAGCACTACAACCTGCAGGCCATTATAGCCGTAGGCTTTAAGATCGAAAACGAACGTGCGGTGCAGTTCCGCAAATGGGCGAATCAGATCGTCAAGGACTATACGATTCAAGGCTGGACCATGGATGTGGAGCGACTAAAGCACGGTGGCAATCTGACGGACGAGTTCTTTGAACGTCAATTGGAAAAAATCCGGGAGATTCGCCTTTCCGAGCGCAAGTTCTATCAGAAAATCACGGACATCTATGCCACGGCTCTGGACTATGACCCATCTGCCACTGCTACCAAACGCTTCTTTGCCGCGGTTCAAAACAAGATGCACTATGCCATCCACGGCAATAGTGCGGCAGAAGTCATTGTGGCTCGTGCGGATCATAGAAAAGAAAACATGGGGTTGACCAGTTGGGATGAAGCTCCAAAAGGCAAAATCCATAAATATGATGTGACCATCGCCAAGAATTACCTCTCTGAGTTTGAGCTTGGGCAGATGCAACGAATTGTATCGGCCTATCTGGACATGGCGGAAATGCAGGCCATGCGGAAGATTCCCATGACTATGGAGGACTGGGAACAGCGCCTGAGCGGATTTCTCAAGCTTTGGGATAGGGAAATCCTTCAGGATGCAGGAAGAGTAACGGCCGAAATCGCCAAAGCACACGCCGAAAGCGAATTTGAGAAGTACCGCATTGTTCAGGATCGGCTTTTCGAGAGTGACTTCGACCGGATGCTGAAGGAACGCAATGCACTTCAATATCCTGAAGAGGAGACCGAATGAAGGTTCAGTCATTTGAATTTTCCGCCAACGCCGCATTTGTGCTGTTAGCCGGTTGCCTGCTCACTCCTCGACCGTCAGGTCGAACGTCTTGACCTGGATTTGAAAGCGAAGGCGGTTTTACAGAACGGCTTTATCGAGTCCGAATTGAAAAAAGTAGGAATCAGAGATGATTGATCAAACCATGCGACCAGTCCGTCAGCCGACGGATGCTGGACTTTATGCCGCTGCACGGGGCAAAACATCAGGCGCCTGATTATGGAGCGACCAAGTGAGCGATACTAGAATTATCATCTTCACCCGCTTCCCGGTTCCCGGGCAGACGAAGACCCGCCTGATTCCCGCACTCGGCGCCGAAGGCGCGGCTGAATTCCAGCACAAAATGACCGAACATACTTTGCGTCAGGCCTTGAAAAGCGGATTTCCGGTTGAAATCCGCTATACGGGGGGAACGGAACTGCAGATGCGCGACTGGCTCGGTGATGATCTCGATTATGCCGATCAGGGTAGTGGCGATCTTGGCGAACGGATGGGTCGGGCGTTTCAGGAGCATTTTAAAGCCGGCGCATGGCGTGTCGTTATTATCGGTAGCGATTGTCCGGCAAATCACTGGCTGAATATTCGGGAGGCTTTTCGGCTTTTGGACGGCAGTGATTGCGTTATCGGCCCGGCGAAGGACGGAGGCTACTATCTGCTTGGCATGAAGGAGTTTCATTCCGAATTTTTTTCCGATATCGAGTGGGGGTCGGGAGAGGTGCTCGCACAGAGCATGCGCGCCGTCGGGCATCTGCGAATTTCGCAAATGCCGTTGCTGGGCGACATAGACCGCCCGGAGGATCTGCCCGCTCGGATTTCTGTGATTATTCCCACACTCAATGAAGAGGGATGCCTTGCCACCACTTTGGGACGGATTGAGGATGGATTCAATGTCGAAAGCATTGTCGTTGATGGTGGCAGTTCCGACAGGACGTGTGGAATTGCCGGAGATGGTGCTGACCGGTTGCTGTGCTGGCCGAAGCCCGGGCGAGCCTTCCAGATGAATGCCGGCGCCTCGGTCGCCGATGGCGAGATACTGCTTTTCCTGCATGCGGATAGCTTGCTTCCCGTGGGTTACGCTGAATTGATAAGAAATGCTATCCGTAGCGATGTTATTGCCGGAGCTTTCAGCTTCCGCACAGATTATGCAAAGCTATTCATGCGCCTTATCGAGTGGGGGACAAATCTCCGTGCGCAGAAATTGCAGATGCCGTATGGTGACCAGGGACTGTTTATGAATAGAGATATTTTTTTTAAGACAGGGCCGTTTCCTGAGATGCCGATTATGGAAGATTTCGAGCTGGTCAGACGCTTGCGCCGTCAGGGACGTATTGTGACATTGCCGCAAGCGGCAACATCTTCAGCTCGGCGTTGGCGGCGACTCGGTTTGCTCAGAACAACCCTGCGGAATCAAATTATGATCGCGGCCTATCTTTTTGGCTTCTCTCCGGAAAAGCTCCGGCGCTTTTATTCCGTTTAGCCGTTTTTTCTGTGGTACAACAGGGGGGCAAGAGGCCTTCGATCGTTTGATATTTTATTTTTCGGAATTTGTGGCCGATTTGAAGACTCCGCGTGAACGGTGTTGGGAAAAATGTTTCGCCGGGGTATATTGAGACTCTTTGATTTGGAGGTTAATGCCGGACAGCAAAAAACGGAACTTATCTTTATCAAGAAGCCGGTCGAGGAGCGGACCGAACAGTTCCTGAAACTTCGTGAACATGTCAATCTGCGGTTTGAACTGGAAGGTCTGCGCGAGGGCGATCCCTATGAAATGCGAATGCGCTGGGTGAAAAATCTTCTGTTCCTTTAAATTACATTTTGTAATTTTTAAAAATTCATATAACCTGTTAATAAACAGGACATTAACCCTAAAATATCGATTTTTCATGAAATATGCGGGCCAAGGAGATAGAAAGGGACTCGAACCTTGACTAATCGTGATTAACGGTTATTTTACGCTTCTCTCTGGCCGATGGTGTAATGGTAGCACGACAGGTTCTGGCCCTGTTAGTCAAGGTTCGAGTCCTTGTCGGCCAGCCACTCTTCTTTCTGTTTCCGCACACGTTTTACCGAACAGTATGGCGACCGGGCCGAACGCCGGGCTGTAGTGCCGTGTGACGGCGCTCCGGCATCTTGTTCGTGAGCGGCTGCATTTGCAGAATCGGTCTTTCATTATTAAGTTAACAAGAATTTAAGCATAGATCTGCTACAGTAAAGGATAAAATGAGCAAAGCCGTATTATTTCTGGCCGATGGAATGGCTGACGAAGCACTGCCCGAACTCGGGGGGAGGACACCTCTGCAGGCGGTGGATACTCCGTGGATGGACAGGATTGCCGCGGAAGGCGCAAGCGGCACTTTCCTGACACTTCCTGAGGGATATCCGACCTCTTCCGACGTTGCCAACATGTCGGTGCTGGGCTATGATGTCTCGTCCTGTTTTCCCGGAAGAGGGCCTCTTGAAGCAGCGAGCATGGGGGTCGAACTATCCGAAGAGGATATTGCCATGCGTATAAACTTTGTGACTGTTGAGGGAGGGGTTCTGAAGGATTATTCCGCCGGGCATGTCGCGCAGGAGAAATCAATTGCGCTGATAAAGGCCCTGCAGTCCGAATTTGGTTCGGAAAAGGTTTCCTTTCATGCCGGGGTAAGCTATCGGAACCTGCTTGTTCTGCACGGAAGCGAGTTCAGTGAAAAATTTCTGTATCATAAACCGGACTCGTCGCAGGGGGAATTGATCATGGACCTTAGGCTCCGTCCCGCGGACGAAAGCGCGGAAGCGCGCTGCACGGTGGACTTTCTGGAAGACTTAGCGGATAAAAGCGGGGTTTTTCTAGCGGAGCATCCTCTTAACGCGGATTCGAAATCACCCGCAAACCGGATTTGGCCATGGAGTCCGGGCGGAAAACCTGAGCTGCCGTCCTTTTCGGACAAGTATGCGGGCAGGAGGGCGGCCGTCATAAGCGCGGTAGACGTGATTTTCGGTATTGCGAAATGCGCGCAGATGGAGTGTATTCGCATTCCGGGCGCGACCGGGTTTATCGATACGGATTTCGAGGCCAAGGCCGAAGCCGCGGTTAAGGCGTTGCAAAACCACGATTTTGTGTATCTGCATGTTGAAGCCATAGACGAGTGTTCGCATATGGGCGATCTGGAACTGAAAATGCAGGCGATAGCGCATTTTGAGAACAGGATTGTCGCTCCCGTGATGCAGGCTTTGTCCGGGATGGATGATGTTTCTTTCGCCGTGTTGCCGGATCATCCGGTACCCGTTAAAAAGCGTAAGCATACACGCACGCCCGTGCCTGTCGCCATCTGCGGTCCGCATATCCGGTTCGACAGAGTCATGCATTATTCGGAACCGGAGGCCGCGGAAGGAGGCCTGGGCCGCATGAAAGGCGATATGCTTATGAAAAAGATCCTTGACCTGGAAGATGGCGCATGAATAAGGTTCCCGAGGGATTCGTGCCCGGAACAAGCCGCGGTCTCAGGGAAAAAGCGGCGCTGGGCCTGCTCTTCGTGCTTTTCTTTATTTTCGCAGGGGATTTTCTGTTCCGCCCGTTCTGGTTCGACGAGTCCCTGACGATAAGCAATTTCGTGCTACGGCCGACGTTGCGGGAGACCTATCTCAGTTATCCGATCCCAAACAACCATATCGGGTACTCGCTGCTGTTGCGCGTCTGGTTGGAGATTTTAACACCGGTGTTCGGAATACATGAATTACCATTCAGGCTACTTTCATTTGTCGCCGGAGCGCTTCTTGTTTTTTTCACATTCAGTTTCTGGAAGAGAAGATTCGGGTCAGTAACTGCTTTTTACGCGGTTCTGGCTCTGAGCGTTTCTGTTCCGTTCAGCATATATTCCACGGCCGTCCGCGGATATATCTGCAGCGCATTGTTTCTTGTATTCACCATGGAGGCGGCCATGAGGTTTCGCGAGTCCGCTTCGAAAAAATCGCTTGCGTCTTTTTGCGTCAGCTCTTTTGCCGCGCTGGCAGTGTTGCCGAGTTCTGTTGTCGGGATATATGCCGCGCTGCTTCTCGCATTCACACCCGGGGACATCGTCGACAGAGCCCGCAGGAACCGTGGCTTTCTGCTTGCCGCTATCCCCCCCTTGTTTTTTTTACTTTTCTACGGCCCCATTTTCAGCAAGCTGTTGAAAGTGATGTCTCTTGAAGAGGGCTGGAGCAGTTGGCAGGCGGCTTGTATTCACTACTACGGTATGATTGCTGTTCTGGGAGCGGTGCCGATATTTCTTTTTATCGTCGGCGCCACGGTCGGAAGAATATCTTTCTGCGCGCTGAGAAAAGCTATTATACTGCTTCTTCTGCCGCTTCCTTTTTTTCTCCTGCGCACCCCCCCTCCGTTCCCGAGGATTTTCTTTCCGCTTCTACCGCTTTTTCTATACACCCTTCTGCCCGGGATAAGACGTTTCAATGCATGTCTCAGGAAAAATCTTGATGCAAGGGCAAGGACGGCGGTATTTATTCTGATATCTGTTTTTATAGCCGGTTCAGGAGTCGTGCAGCATATTTACGCGGAATTCATCTCTGATAATCTCACTCCGCAATTCGGCCAGGACGACTTTTTTCATCCCTACTATCTGGATCCCGATTTCGATCCGCTCAGCACGGTGGAAAAAATAAAGGAACTGCCTGCTGACAGCACGATATTTGTTGACCGCATGTCCGATGGCCCGTCGATTCTTCTGTATGCGAAACTCGCGGGAACTGACTGGGACAGGATACTTTTCGATACGATCAACAGAAAAGCCTCCGCCCCGGAAACAGGCGCTTTTTATGTAGTTGCGAAAAATAAAGACACTGTGCGGAAACTGCGCGAAAGGTTCGCTGTGCAAAAATTCGTTCTGATCGCGGACACGGGACACTACAGCATTTATCGTTCCGAGGGGCGGCGTGGCGAATGAGCTATTCCGGGTTGCCGGGGTTCCCGGAATTTTTATCCTGTCCCGTTTTATTTTCAGGCAGGTTTATGAAATCCGGGGCGTCTGCCGTGAAATCATCGATTATGTAGTCGTTGACAAGGTATATCCACCGCGAAAAATCCATTTCAGGCTTTTCTTTTTCCGGGGTTTCGGTTTTTCCCGCGGTGTCCTCAGCGCGTTCAGATTCGTCCTCTGCTGAAGCCTTTTCTTTTGCTGAGGATTTCTCTTTATCCAGATACTCGACATCTACTTTTACGAAGTAGTAGGACTTCTCTTTTTTGCCTATCGACAAGCTGAGTTTCTTTTTATCGCTGGCGGCGACCAGGAGTTTCGCGTTATCCAGACCGGTTTCGGCCAGTGTCTTTTCGTTGGCTGCGACGACGTCCTCGAAACTCAGCGAGGAAAGCCGGTTGCGCACGGAACTGACCTTGCTTTTGTTCACGGTGCCCTCTTGCGGCGCGGGAACAGGAGCAAGTTTGCCGTCTTCACCGGCGGCAAGCGCCCACAGCGTTTCTCCGTCTTCATCGGTCAGCTTTATGCTTTCGGGTTTCTCTATTCCAGCAAAATCCTTTTTTAACCAGTCGGATGCATCGGGCGACGAGAGGTCGTAAAACATGCTGTCGGTAACAAAAGAGAGATTCTCTCCGGGAATATGGACGTACCTGCCGTCCGGTCTTCTTTGAAGCCCGAACTCTTCGGACGCCACTTCCCTTATATGGTTTGCACCGAAAATGATCTCCATTCCCGCATCTTTCGCGTTCCTGCTCAGAACAAGCTTTACGGCCTCATCCCCGGCAAACCCTACAGCTTCAAAGCGCGAACTTGGTATATCCGCGACCTGTTTTATGCGCACATCGATCAGCGAACGCAGAAAATCCCGGATCTTTGCGAAATTCGCGGGATATCCGCCTCTGTTGGCAAGTTTCCATGAATCTTCGTCTTTGATAAGCATGACTTCGGGTTTGTCGCCCCGGTAAAGAGCTATCCTTGTAAAGTCGTTTACCGGCAAGTCTTTAAGAGGCTTTTCCCCGAGTGACATCTCGTCGGAACTGATGGACTTGCGCTCCATCCAGCGCGCGAAAACTGCCAGAAGGACGATGACTGCGGCAGTAATGAAAAGGATGATGAAGTTGCTTTTTCTCATGCTGTAGTCCTGCTCCTTGTTTTCCTGATGATGGAATACAGTATCCCCAGCAGTGCGACCAGCAGCGGGACCAGCCCGATATTGATGATTTCGATCGTGGTCTTAAGTGAGTCGATATCCTTGCGCAGTTTCTTTCTAAGTTCTTTCAGCTGCTTGTTGCTTGTGACAACCTCCCTCTGGAACTTTTCGATCTCTTTCTGCTGTTCGGGGCTAAGGATCATACTTTCATTTTCGCCCCTGGCTTGCTGGAGCCGGTTAATCTTTCTTTCGGCCGACTGTTTTTTCTCACTGAGTTCGTCAAGTTCCTGCTTGTATTTGTCCTGAGCCTTCTCCTGCATGCTGATTATGGTCTTGAAAGGTCTGGCCGAGGACTTCCTTCCCCTTATGGCGATCAGGTTCTGGTCGCCGGAAAGCTGATCCACAAGGTTCTGTATGAATACCAGATTATCATTAAAGGCCTTGACCATTGACCCGAAAATCGTATTCTGCCTGGAAACGCAGAAGTAGTCGAAAAGCATGTCGGCGTCGCCGATAAGGACGACAGAAGTTTCTTTCAGCGAGGATTTGATATGGGTTTCATCGGCAGGTTCGGGTTTGCCTTTATCTTCGGCGTTGCCGGCTTCCCCTTCCTCGGAGTCGTTTTCTTCCTCGTCATCCAATTCTGGTTTTCCGGCGAAAGCGCTTTTAAAATTTCCGGTCAATCTCAGCGCCAGCGCCTTCTTTTTGCTGTCGGGCTTAAAATCGTCCTTCATGGCGGCTGCCGGGAGTTCCGCGAACTGCGTCGGCATCATTCCCGAGGTCGTGGTGGATTCCAGCAGGACTTCTTTCGACAGCCCGGAAGGAGGATCGCACTTGAATGTTCCTGCGTAAACCATGTTTATGAGGTTGAGCCCCGCCAGGCCTATCTCGTCCTCGTTGTCGATTTCCCTCATATGGAGTATGGTCGGGTAAATCTCCTCGCCCATGTCGACAAGGTTCCTCATGGCGTTACCGTAGTCCGCGAGAATCTCGTTTTCCGTGAATTCGACACCCCAGGCCGCGAAGAGTCTCGGAAGACTGGAACTGCCGGGCATTGGTTTCTGCTGCCCCATGAACTGCATCGGATTGGACTTGCTTTCCGCCATGCAGTACGGGTCTACCGCGATGATGAGCTTTCCGCCTTTCATGAGGAACTGGTCTATAGCGTAGACAGCCGTTTCTGAAAGATTTTTCGGATGGTGGAGGATGAGCAGGCTGATTGACGGGTCGATATTGTCAAGTTCGGACCCCAGCATTTTTACCGAGTATTTGCGCTGGAGTTCCTGCACGTATATCCACGGGGGTTTAGGCCGGGACTGCCTCATCATCGGCATAGGGTTGCCGCCCGTCACGGGAAGTCCGGAAACGATTCCGACTACGGGTTTTTCAAGGTTCATAACCTCGATTATGGAGCTGCTCAGGTCATATTCGAGAGTTGTTTCATCGGCCGGCGACAAAAACGGGATTGAGGTGTTTTCCGGGGGGCAGTTCATGGCGAGCCCAAGGTAGAACTTTTCGCCCGTCGGAAGCCGCTGCGGCGTGATCCCGTCCATAATCGCGGCGTCTTCGGCGTCCGAGTCCGGCACGGGGTCAAATTTTTTCAGGACAATTTTCCCGTTCCCGTGTTCCACATATTCCTCCAGAAGATCCTCCACGCGGCGCGAGTATTTCCTGAAAAACAGCGGCATCTGGTTTTCCCCGCGTGTGGAATAGAAACGGAGAGTTACCTTTGATTCCAGCCCGTCAAGTATGTTCTTCGTGCCGTCCGAAAGCGTATACAGCTTCTTTTCGGTCAGGTCGGCACGTATGCTGACTCCGCGCAGAAGCATGTTCACCGCGAACGCAAGTAGAAGTGCCAGCAGGATTCCGGCTGTCGAGAAAACATATTTTGAAATAAAATTTCCGAATGATCTCATAATCGTCACCTATGCACTTCTTTGGCTCTGGATTACAATTCCCGTTGCGAAAAGCCCACAGAAAATTATAGAGGCGAAATAGACGAGATCGCGCAGGTCGATTACACCCTGGGTCATTGTGTGGAAATGTGACAGCACACTGGTCGTAGTAAGGAGGTCGGGGATCCATGAAGGCGCCAGGCGCGTAAAAAAGTCCGAGACAGAGGGGTGGCCCGCGAGGATCAGCAACAGGCAAATCACCACGGCAACGACAAAGCTGATAACCTGGTTTCTGGTCGTCGAGGAAGTGAACGAGCCGATAGCCAGATACGCTCCGGCCATCAGAAAACTTCCTATATAACCGCTTATAATGGCGCCGTAGTCCGGGTCCCCCAGCCATTCGACTGTTATGATGATGGGAAAAGTCAGCAACAGGGATATTCCGAGCATACACCAGGCCGCCAGGAATTTGCCGAGTACAGCTTCAGAGACGGATACGGGCATGGTGAAAAGCAGTTCCATGGTCCCGCTCTTTCTTTCCTCTGCCCATAGACGCATGGCCATCGCGGGAACCAGCACGAGGAACAGCCACGGGTGGAACGCGAAAAAAGTCAATGCAAGGTTGGTGTCGTTGACCTGGAAAAAGTTTCCGAGCTTGAATGTCATGAATCCGGAAAGGACAAGGAAAATCACTATAAAGACATATGCCAGCGGAGAGGAGAAGTATCCCGAAAGCTCCCTTCTGGTTATTGTAAGCATGTTGCTCAATCTCATTGCGCGGGTTCCTCTATCTTTTCCCCTTTAAGGGTAATCCTGCGGAAAACATCGTCAAGTTGTCCGGGATCTGTCGCTAAAGATTCCAGCTCCCATCTGTTTTTCCTGGCGAGTTCCGCGGTGTCCATAGCAGTTTCGGCTGCTTTCTTACCCGCCGGCGGCACCAGGCGGAAAGAGTTTTCACCGCCTTCCGGGATACACTCGGATACTGAAGAAAGAGATTCCAACGCCTCCTTGTGGTTTCCCGCGGATTTTATTGAGATAATGACGGTTCCCGCGTTTAAGGAGTGCTTTTTCAGGTTTTCCGGCGTGCCGTTGGCGACCAGACGGCCGGAAGAGATGATTAAGGCCCTGGAACAGCAGGCCTCTACCTCCTCCAGGATATGGGTCGAAATTATTATGGCCTTGTCGCGTCCCATTTCGCGTATCATCTCCCTCACGTCATGCTTCTGGTTCGGGTCCAGGCCGTCGGTGGGTTCGTCAAGTATGAGAACCGGAGGGTCGTGAATTATCGATTGCGCGAAACATGTGCGCCTTAGATATCCCTTTGAAAGCGTATCAATGTTCTGGTAGACGACGGATTCCAGCCTGGACACCTCGATCGCCCTGTCTATTGCATCGGATGCCTGCTTGCCTCTCATGCCTCGGACAGTCGCCACAAAAGACAGAAAGGACTTGACATCCATGTCCCTGTAGACCGGAGCGTTTTCCGGAAGATATCCGATCTTCATCTTTGCGGCTTCCGGATTTTTAAGAACATCTATGCCGGCAACAGAGATAGCGCCCTTGTTCGGGGTCAGATATCCTGTGATCATGCGCATCGTCGTGGTCTTTCCAGCGCCGTTCGGGCCGAGAAAACCCAGAACTTCACCGGAAGACACGTGGAAAGACACGTCATCAACAGCCGTGATAGAGCCGAATCTTCGAGTCAGATTTTTTACATCTATGTCCGCCATGCGCATATTCTGTATTGTAAAATTGAAAAGTGAAAAAGCGAATTCAACGTGTAATGTGTCATGTGACAAAACCAAATACAGCTTTGTTCCTTTAAAAACCGTAATTTTCCTTTTTTTTCTCGGAAATCAAAATTATTTTTGAAAAAACCCCGGTTAAATTCAGAATGAAAGACACAGAAGAGCCAGTTTCAAAACTTCGCGTGAACCGCGTTGGTAGCGCAGGCGCGAATGCCACGCCTGACTACGCTCGCAGTCAGGCGACGCACAGGCAGGCGGCCACGGAGAGTTTTAAAATTGGCTCAGAAACAAGACCTGGAAAACGCTACCACGGACTTTTCGACACGCATTTCCATTACCGCGGGGACGAGCCTCCCGGCGATTACGCTGACCGTGCCCGCGCCGCGGGAGTCGAATACCTTCTGGCCGTAGGCGGAAACTCCACGGAAAGCGGGATGGCAGCGAAATTCGCGGAATCAACGCAAAACGCATGGTTTTCCGCCGGAATACACCCGCACGACGCGAGCGGGATTTCGGCGGGTGACCTGGAACGAGTCGACGAGTTTCTTTCCTCGCCCCGCGCAGTTGCCGTCGGGGAGACAGGGCTCGACTACTTTTACGAAAATTCTCCATCAGCAGCACAAAGAAAACTCTTCGAATCTTTTCTGGGAATCGGTCTTAACAGGAATTTGCCTGTTATAGTGCACTGCAGGGACAGTGACGGCAGCGCCTACAGCGATGCCCTGGAAATTTTGCGGGATTTCGTCGAAGACGGCGGACGTTTCGTTGTTCACTGCTATACAGGGACGCCCTCAAGTGCAGAGAAGTTCATGGAACTCGGCGGCTATATAGGGTTTACGGGAATTGTAACTTTCAAGTCGGCAGGGAATGTGCGCGAATCATTGTCCACGATCCCGGTAGAGAGGCTGTTCCTGGAAACCGACAGCCCATACCTGGCCCCCGTCCCGTACCGCGGCAGGGAAAACCACCCGGAATACCTGCCTCTCGTTCTTGAATCAGCCGCGAATGTCAAAAAATTAAAACCCGAAGATCTTGCGGCTGCCACAACCAGAAACGCTGTCGCTTTTTTCAAAACTGACGGGGTTCAAAATAAAATCAAATAACCTGAAAAAAACAATATGGGGCTGCCTGGCGCTGCTGCGTGTGCCTAACCTGTTCACGGTTCCGGGTGATGTCATTTTCGGCTATATCGCGGGAGGGCACGGATCAGAGGATTGGGGGCCGCTCTCATGGGCGCTGGCAGCATCCGTATTGATCTACTGTTTCGGGCTTTTCACAAACGATCTGGCGGACATCGAAACAGACCGTTCGGAACGTCCGGGGCGACCGCTGCCCGCCGGCATCGTCCCGGTGCCGGTTGCGTGCTTCGCAGCTTTATTTCTCTTTGCAGCAAGCTGTTACTGCGGATTCCAGCTCGCTGAGAAAGGGTTCAGGACCGTTCTGCTGATCGCCGCGTTGTGCATCGCGTACAATTTCTATTTCAAGGACCGTTACAGGATTATCGCTTCCGGAATCGTCGCCTCCTGCAGGGTGATGAACGTAATGCTCGGCTTCTACGCGACCGCAAGAACAGAACCCGCCATCCCGGTCATTGCCCCGGCTCTTGCCGTGTGGTTCTGCTATATCTTCGGAATATCTCTTGCTGCCAGTCGTGAGATGTCCCCTGCTAAACACAAAGACACCCTTGTGAAGGGCGCTATAATTGCCGTTTCTGCTTCTTTTCTATGGATCGCTACGGTGATAGTCTCCAGACTTCACATTATCGTCTGGGCCGGGGAGATCCCGCCCGGAATAATCATGGGACTGAGCCTGTCGCTTCTGCTTATCGTCTTTTCAATAAGAAGTCTGAACTCATTCCTCCATGGACCGGGGACGGACGCGCCGGCTCAGATTGGGGCAATGATTCGCGCTTTGATATTTCTCCAGGCGTCCGCGTGCGCAATTGCAGGATACCCGGGATTTCCGTTCTTAAGTGTTATCGTGTTCCTGCTTTGGTTCCCCGCAATGTTGACCGGGCAGATGTTCCGGAGTTCCTAGGAGCAAGGCCTAAATATGCAAGCAGCTTTTTCGGGCCAGCCAGTCGATACCGCTCAATATCGCTGAGGGCAAAGCGATTGTGCCATATCAGTTTTCTGAAAGATCTTTTACCTTGGCTATGAGATCAAAAATATCGAAGGGTTTGGGCAGGGAAAGGTCGAGATCCGTAACCGATATGGAGTTAAGATCAACGGTGCCTGAAATTCCGACAAGCTTGGGGGTCCCGTAGATGTCCGGCCTTTTTCTGACAACATCGGCCAGTTCCCAGCCTATGCCGTCCTCAACATTGTAGTCGAGAATAATCACATCGTAGCGGTTTTCCTCGCAGAGTTGCAGGGCTTCCCCGCAACGGGAGGTCTGCTCTGTTTTGAAACCCTCATGTTCGAAAGCAGTGGAAAGCATTGCCCTGATACCGGCATCATCATCTAGTATAAGCATGCTTTTCATTAAATTCATGTCTTTTGAGACAGTTTCAAAACTCCGAACCAACTTTTGGGCGGCAGGTTTTTTTTGCGCGAATGCCACGCCGATTTTTGAAATTGGCTCCTTTTTTGAGTATAAGGGGTCAGGGCGCTGAAATCAAGAGAACGGGATGAAGTTTCATGTATACCCCCGGGAACGCAGAATGCCGAGGGTTTCGAGCGCGGCGCTTGTCTCTGCATTCTTCACGCTTTGTGCCGTCCCGCCGGCATAGTCTGTGCCCTGTATACAGACCCTTACAGTATATTTTTTACAGTGATCCGGGCCTTCAGCCTTTTCGAGAATGTATACCGGTGTTTCCCCGAAGTGTTTCTGGCATATTTCCTGGAGCATGCCTTTCGGGTTGTTCTGTTTGAGGATTTCCTCGCCGTCCCTCAAAAGAACTTCAATGTGCGGTAGTATGAGTGAACGGGCGGCTTCGAGACCGCCGTCCAGGTAAACTGCCGCTGCGACTGCTTCCATCGCGTCGGCCAGGCTTGAATCTTTTTCCCTCCCTCCGCTTCTCTCCTCGCCTCTGCCCAGACGGAGATATTTCCCAAGTGACAGGGTTGAGGCCATACCGGCCAGCGATTCCTTTTTATTCATTTCGGAACGCAGCTTTGTAAGGATTCCTTCGTCATGCCTTGGATATTTGGCGAAAAGGTATTCCGAAATGATCATGTCTATCACCGCGTCGCCCAGATATTCCATGCGCTGGTTGTTGTAGTCGATATCGTGTTCCGGAGTGAATGAAGGATGTGTCACTGCTTCCCTGAGAAGGGCAGGGTCCCTGAACTTGTAGTCGAGGACTTTTTCCAGCCCGGAGATGTTTTGTTCGTTCATGTTGACTGTCCATTATTGTTTAGAACCAGTTTCAAAACTCCGCGTGAACCCTTTGGGCGGCACACGGTGCGGCCGCGGAGATTTTTGAAATTGGTTCTTTATACCATCCTGTAATCAATAACCTGCAACTGCGGATTTTCAAATCCCCGGAACCTGTTGATCTGCGGAGAAACCATGGCGTTACAGGCCGAGCCGCCAAAAGAGGCCGGATCGAATCCGAAAGCGATAAAGGGAAGGCTGATTCCTCTTTCATCGGAGAAGACGCCGCGGCTGTGCTTTTTCCCAGCCGGTGAAACTTTGTTTATTTTCAGGCCAGATATCTTGAACACAGGTTTAGGGTTTCCCTGCCCGAAGGGTTCGATCCTTTTCAGGATGGAGAAAAAGGCCGGATCAAGATCACAGAGTGATATTTCTCCGTCAGCCTTTATCTTCGGAACCAGGGATTCAGGCTCGAGTCTCGTTTCCGAGGCCTCTTCGAAGCGTTCCCGGAACTCGTCGATCTTATCCGCACGGATACGGAGTCCCGCAGCCATTGGATGCCCCCCGTAACTCTCAAGATGCTCCGCGCACTGGTCCAGAGCCTCAAGAATATTCAGCTCCGGAATGCTTCTGCAGGAACCTGAAGCGTTGCCCTCGTCGTCTATTGCAATTACCACCGCCGGTCGATAGTATTCCCTGACAAGGCGCGAGGCGACTATGCCTATTACGCCGGGATTCCAGCTTTTTCCTGCCACCGTCACTGAAAACCGCGAAGCGGCTTTTTCGGGAGGGAATTTGCAAACAGCTTCATTGAAGATGTGTTCTTCTATTTTCTGACGTTCGCGGTTATAGCCTTCCAAAAGTTCCGCGTCCCTGAATGCCGTAGCGATGCTCTTGCAGCTCAGTAGCTTAAGAGCTGGTTCGGCGTTTTCCATCCTGCCGGCGGCGTTGATCCGGGGCGCCAGCCCGAAAGCGATTTTCCCGGTATTCACAATATCTATTCCGGCGACGTCGCAGAGCGCCTTGATTCCAGGACGCCGTTGAAGCGCCAGTTGTTTAAGCCCGGCCGAAACCAGGATGCGGTTTTCGCCGACAAGAGGAACAACGTCCGCGACCGTGCCTAGCGCCACAAGGTCCAGAACCGTTTTTAAATCTGTATCACCGGCGCCCAGGCTTTTCTCTCTGCCGTATTTGACAAACCCGTGGGACAGCTTGAACGCTACACCTACCCCGGCAAGAGGCAACAGGTGGCCATGTTCCGGGTGGAGTTTCGGGTCGATTACGCAGAAAGCCCTGGGCAGGGAAGAAGCGGGATCGTGGTGGTCGGTCACAATGAGACAGATTTCACGTTCAAACAAAAATTCGGCCGCGTCTATGCTGCTGATTCCGCAGTCGACGGTGACAAGTACATCGCAGCCTTCAGCGAGGACACATGAAGCGGACTCGACGCTTAGTCCGTACCCATCCTCGAACCTGTCGGGAATAAAAATCCTGACATCCGCGCCGGCCACGAGAAGAACGCTGTAAAGAAGAGTGGCCGCTGTCAGGCCGTCTGCGTCGTAGTCACCGTGGATAACTATTTTTTCACCGTCGCCTACCGCCTTCCAGAGACGGGCTGAAGCGCGTTCCACACCGGGCAGTTCGAACGGGTCGGAAAGTGAACTTAAAAGGGGGTTAAGGAAACTTTTTGCCGACCCCGCGTCTATCTGCCTTGCCGACAAAAGCATGGCCGCGGCACGGCCCAGTCCGAGCGAGGAAGACAGATCCTCTATCAGATCCTCGCGGGCGCGTGTTATTTCCCAGCGTTTTTGCACCTTTTCCAATAGCTTGCCTTATTTTACCTTCCGGAAACTTATAGCCCCATCGCACAGATCTTAGGTCAATCGGAATCTTATGTGTAGAGCCAGTTTCAAAACTCCGCGTGAACCCTATTGGATGGCAGGCGGTCACGGAGAGTTTTGAAATTGGCTCCGTATACAATATCACGCGACCATTGACATGCAAGAACTGTGCGAAGAGTGATCAAAATGCCGGTATCGGCCGCATTGAAAAGGAAAAAAAACAGGCTCAAAAACAGACCATTTAATGCCCTGTTTTTCCTTGCCTGATATGCGAAACATATTTATGGCAAGTTATTAACGCAAAATTAAAGGGCGGTTTCAAGTTTGACGTGCAACACTTGAGCTGAAAAAGACCTCTTTCGGGGTTCTAAAATTCAACGATTT